>CAZKXM010000089.1:0-8059 GCA_964556785.1 uncultured Bacteroides sp.
CGACGACCGTGGCTTCGCCACCGGCAAACCGGGCAACGAGGGAACCGTGAAGATCGGTATTGTCGGCGCAACCGACCATCCGCAGGTTGACTGGAGCAAGGGCAACAACTCGAAAAAGCCCTATGCGCTCAACCCCACTCAGGTTATCAACTACGTGAGCTGTCACGACGACCTGATGCTCACCGACAAGCTCCGCAAGTCAATGACCGCTCCGGCCGAAACCGATTCTGTGCGCCGGCGAGCTGCACGTCTGGCTCAGACCATTGTATTCACCTCGCAGGGCACTCCGTTCATGTGGAGCGGCGAGGAGATTTTCCGCGATAAGAAGGGTGTTCACAATTCCTACAATTCACCCGACTCAATCAATGCGATTGACTGGCACAACAAGGCCACTTATGCCGATCAGTTTGAATACTACCGTCAGCTCATTGCCCTGCGCAAGGCTCATCCCGCATTCCGCATGACAAAGGCTGAGGATGTGGCGCGCCATCTTGTGTTTGACGAAGTCAAGGAGCCCAATCTTCTGAGCTACACCCTTCGCGACCACGCAAACGGCGACGAATGGCGCGAAATCAAAGTGATTTTCAACGGCGCCAACGAACCCCGCACGCTCAAGATAGCCAAGGGCGACTGGAAAGTGATTGCCGACGACGGCCGCCTCAATGCCGAAGGTCTCGGCACAAGCCGCGGAGGCAAAGTGACCGTAGCGCCCCTGTCGGCTCTTATCTTTGCACGCTGACCATTCCCTGTTCCGGGAAAAACCATCACACGGCTCCGCATCAGCTGCGGGGCCGTTGCTTTATACGGAAAAAAGATTAGTTTTCAGCCTTCCTGATCTTGCGGATCTTACGACGCACTGCCGCATTAGCGGGATCGTCAGGATCGAGACCGGCAGCTTTCTCATAGTTTGCGAGCGCCGGCGAAAGCATTCCCGCCTCATAACATTCGTCGCCCATGCTCACGTATTCACGCGCGAGCTCACGCAATCGCGACTTCTGATTGTGACACAGTTCCCGCAGTTCGTCAACCCGGGCCTTCACGGAATCAAACGCAGTCAGCCTACGCCGCACAAGACGCGCCACAGCGGGGTTTGCCAGCGGATCGCCAACCTGACCGCGAGCATCGAGATACAGCTCCAGAGCCTCTGCGGGAGCAAAGTCGGCCAACAGAGCCGACGCCTTTTCAAGCTTCTCCATTGCCTGCGCACGGCTGAGGGCATCGCTCACACTGTCAAGATCGTTGAACCGGGCTGAAAACCGCGTTAGCGCGGGATTGACGAAGATGTCGCTCGGAGCGATTGTGCTTCTGAGCGTCATGCCCTCGATCGAAGTGCACCGTGAGAGCGCCACATAGGTCTGTCCCGAAGAGAACGCGCCGCGGCCTATATCGATCACCACGTTGCTGAACGTCAGGCCCTGGCTTTTATGGATTGTCAGTGCCCACGCCAGCTTCAGAGGCAGCTGCGTGAACGAGCCGATTTCGTTTTCAATCACCCGGCGGGTGCGTTCATCGTAACCGTATTTCACGTTCGACCACACTGCAGGCTCAACAAGATGGGTCGCGCCCGATTCGAGCATCACCTCTATTGAATCATCGCTCAGCGAAGTTATCCGCCCCAAAGTTCCGTTAACCCAGCGTTTATCGGGATCGTTCTTGATAAACACCACCTGAGCACCCTCCTTGAGAGTAAGCTCGACCGCTGTGGGAAGCATATGATCGGGAAATTCGCCGGAAATGCGTCCCTTCCATGTCAGCTCGGGAGCATTGATTGCAGCAAGGCGCGCCTCATTGATGGCGTCGACCATATCGCGCCGGGTTGCCAGTGTCATCGACATCGAATCGACCTCGGCGGGAGTATCGGCAGGGAGACAACGCGAGTTGATCATGCGTATGTCGGTGTCGGTCACCGTTCCTCCCCTCACTCTGTCGAGAAGCGATATGAACTCGGGATCATTCTGCCGGTACACCTTCCTCAGCTCGATCGAAACGATATCGGTTGCCTCAAAGGCCTTTGCCCCGAAGAAGAAGGTGCATGGATAAGCCTTGCGCAACAGAAGCTTCATGTCGGGTGTCATCACCGGTTCGAGCTGGAAAATATCGCCCACGAGCAGAAGCTGCTTCCCCCCGAACGGCTCGCGCATCCTGCCGCTGTAGACTCTGAGCACCTTATCGATCAAGTCGATCATATCGGCCCTCACCATCGAGATCTCGTCGATCACAATGAGTTCGAGCTCCTTGATCAAGCGCTCTTGCGAACGTGAGAGTTTGAGCCGCTGGCGGAGCCTGTTGACCGACAGATCGGGATCGTCGGGAAGGAGCGGCTTCAGAGGCATGTGGAAGAAGGAATGGATGGTCTGGCCGCCAACGTTGACTGCTGCTATGCCGGTCGGGGCCAGAACAACGCTCTTCTTTTTCGTTGTGGCAATGATGTGGCGCAGAAAAGTCGACTTTCCTGTTCCGGCTTTGCCGGTCAGGAAAATCGACTGTGAGGTGTGTTCGATGAGTCGGCGGAGTGTCTGATACTCCGGGTTTTCAACATCGATTTCGGGTGACGTAACTTTCTTGCGCCTCTTTGCTCCCATCAGAACTTGAATCCGGCCGAAAGCACCACATTCGACTGATTGTCGGCGAGCGATGCCGAGGGAGCCACATTGCCGTCGTAGTTAGTGAACGCATGCCACGTTGAATTGCGGTGGCGCCACACGTATGCGGCATCGATATAGAAGGGGCCGTAATGGAAGCCGAGTCCGCAGGTGACATACTGCGTGGTGTTGTCGGTGGTGAACGAGGCCTGGGTCTCGGTGTCGTCGGGGCCGGAGGTGTACATCATCTGCATTCCGTCGCGCGTGGCTGTGGTGAACGGAGCCGAAGCGAAGCTGTAGCCTGCGCGAACGCTCCAGTTGGGCGACAGACGGTATTCTGCACCAAGACGGAGTATGTTCTGAGCCTGATAGTAGGTTTCGATGTCACCCTTGATGTCGGCGTAGGTGTTGCCATACTGATCACGCACCTGCATCTTGTCGTAAGGACGATACTCATAGTCGGCCGAAATGATCGCTTTCTGCCCTATCACACCTGCTGCTCCGATCATCAGACGCCACGGCGTGCGGTACTTCCAGTTAAACCAATCGTCGGCCGTGCCGGTAGTCGATGTATTGGGATAGTTCCCCTTGATGCCCGACGAGTAATTGAACGAGGTCTGCGCCCAACCTTCGTAGCCCATGTTATAATAGGTCGGAGTGTGGACGGCGATACCGATACGGAGCTCGTTGACAGGCTTGATGATCGCGCCGATCTTGAAATTGAATCCTGTGCCATACATGTGCTTCCAGCTCTCAACCCCGAGTGCGCCGGCGCCATCAGTACGGCCCGATCCGCTCGCAGCAGGAACGGTGCCCTTGTCAAACGATTCCTGATAATATGTGAGGTTGGTGTATTCGAGATCAGTGATTCCGAAGCCGAGTCCCCAGTAAACCATGTTCATTATGTTTCCGCCGAAGTTGATGTTGTATTCATCGACATATCCGCGCTCCTCCACATCAAACATCGCACTGCCCGGCGTGCCGTTATAGAGACCCGCATAGTTAGTGGCATTATCGTTGGAGGGATTGATACCGTAAGAGTTATACATCAGCACCGACATCCAGGGCGCCTGAGAGTCGTAGAAAGGATTGTATGATGACGAATAGCCGTTGAGCTCGGCGGGTGTCCACTGCTCGGCCGCGGTGTAACCGGCAACATAGTTGGTGAGCGAGCTGTTGATCGATCCGATCGAGCCGCTGTAGCGACGGTCAAACGATGCCGCGCGACCATAAGTTACGCCCCACTGGAAATAAGGCATCACGGCATTGCGGAGGTTCACGGCGCCGATATAACCGATCGAAGGACAGTAAACCTTTGTCTGCTTCTGATTTGTGGATAATCCCTGAGCATCAGCAGTGACGCTCTGCATGTTGATATCCATTGTCACTCCAACTTCACTCGAACGGTAGATTCCGATACCGGCTGGGTTCTGGCCGAGTGTCGACAGGTCGCCTCCGAGAGCCGTGAAGGCGCCACCCATACTCATGAAGCGGGCTGTGCCGCGCAGATCTCCCTGACCAACCTGATAGGCGTCAAGGGCTGTCTGGGCCGACAGCAGGAAGGGCGCAACTGCAGCCACTGCTGTCAAAAGGATATGTTTTCTCATAAAAAATATAGTCGGTGAATTGGATTATTTGAATGAATTCTTGCCAAAAAGCTTACAAAAGCTGAACAGACAATGTCAGTGACGGCCACGGCCTCCGCCGCCTCCGCCTCGGTTACCTCCGCCTGAGCTGCCGCCACGGTAGCCTCCGCCGGTTGATGAAGGACGGCTCACAGTGGGGGTTGACTGCTGATAGGAGTTTGACGACGGGCGCGTTGTGGTGACCGACGGACGGCTGTTGGACCCGGGACGCACGGTTGTGGTCGATGCCGGGCGGGTTGTCACTGCGCCGGGGCGCAGAGTTGCTCCTGATGCCGGACGCTGCTGAACTCCAGTTGAGGGACGCGCTGTCGACACACCGGGACGGAATCCGCCTGAAGTACTTCCGGGACGCACTGTCGAACCGGCCACACTGCCGGGATGACGGCCTGCCGAGGGCTGCGACATTGTTCCTGACGCTCCGGGACGCTGACCCGATGCTCCGGGGCGAACGCCTGTTCCGGGATTAGGTGTAGGTGTGGTGGGACGGCCGAAAGCGCCGGGATGACGGTTGTTGGGACGGTGTGAGGGTCCGGCAACGGGAGGCATTGGCGGGCGATTGCCCCAACCCCAGCTCCAGGCGGGTCCACCCCATCCCCAGCCCCACGACGGGCCTGCCCAACCCCAGCTCCAGCTGAGCGACGGACCCCAGCCGTAATAGCCGTAATAGGGGCTCCATGTGTTCCAGTACCATGAAGGTGACGTCCAGCCCCAGGCCCAGCTTGATCCCCACGTCCAAGCGGGAGTCCAGCGGCTGCCCCAGTAGCCACCCCAGTAGCCGCCGGGATTATTGATGTAGATGTTTACCTCCTCAACGGGCTGGGCATAGTAGACCTGCGCCAGTGTGGGGTCGGTTGACGCGACGATCACGTCAGGGTCATGGAAACGCTCAATGCGCTGAGTGTAGGTGAAATTACCCAGAGTATCCGCAGTTGCCGCTGCGGCTGGCTCATCTGTGGCGAAAATACCGCGACGGTTGTATTCGTCGACATCGCGCATCACCCCGTCGGTGACAAACTGATAGGTGTCGGCGGGGGGATAGTCGGAAACGCGGCGCGGTATCTGAGTGACCGAAGCATACTTCTTCGGCTCCTGACGCACGGCTGCGGCAGTGTTGGCGGCTTTCTTATCGTTCTTCGGGTTATAGTAGATGTCGTCGTAGATGTCCTGCGCTGAAAGGGCTGACACCGATCCGGCACCTGCTATCACACAAAGCAGAAAGTTTCTGATGACTTTATTCATAGCTCGAAAAATATTTTTATCAGTTAGACTCGTACACTTGGCCCGAGTTTAACCTATTCCCTCACAAATATAGCGTTTACATCTGCGTGAGCCAACGCCTTAATTAAATTTAACAGAAAAGGGATGGCTTCGGCAAGGAAACCATCCCTTTGTTAAATTTT
The DNA here is from genome assembly GCA_964556785.1 of uncultured Bacteroides sp. Classification (GTDB taxonomy): domain Bacteria; phylum Bacteroidota; class Bacteroidia; order Bacteroidales; family Muribaculaceae; genus CAG-1031. The sequence goes on from CAZKXM010000089.1 coordinate 5,629, forward strand.
TCCATTATCGGAGAGCTGATTCAGTGATCAGTTGTTTCCGGGCTTGAGGTCGTATGACACCATCGCGATCGAGAAGCCCCAGTAGATAAAGGCAAGCGAGGTGAGGAAGCTGGTCATCATCATGTCCTGCAGCCATCCTGCTTCAACGAAGAAGAATCCGATCAGGAGCAGAAGCAATCCGTTGACAAGGTAGAGCCACCAGTAGCGGTGTGCATTGTCGCTCACACCTTTCACAATGCAGCTGATGCCCCAGAAAATGAATACGAATGCAATAAAATAGGGGAACACGGCCTCAGAGAGAACAATACTGCGCACCAGCATAAAGCCGATAAACATGTCGATCACTCCGCCGGCAAGCCACCATCCCCAGCCTCGTCCGCGGTTAGGGCCGGCGCTCACACAGAGCTGAATAATGCCGACCAACACAAGGAGCCAGCCGAAAATCTGAGAAGCGATAGCATATCCTGCTGCGGGCCAGAACCAATAGGCAAAGCCACAAAGCACCATTACGATACCTGCGAGGAGCACCACCCACCATGCGCGGGTCTGTCCCCAAAAGCGTACATCGAGAGCTTTCATAATTGTAAGGTTTTAGTTGTTAATAGTGAGATTATAAGTTTCTTTTCACTTATAACAACACCAACCTTAATTTTGTTGAAAGCCTGATAAAAACCTTCCTGCCGGTCAGGCAAGCTGCTCCAGAGCCTGCTCCATCGTGAGGGTTTGCTGGGTGCCGTCGGTCATGTTCCTGAGCGTCACGGTGCCGTCGGCAGCCTCGCTCTCGCCCACCATAGCCACGAACGGAATGCCGAGATCGTCGGCATACTTCATCTGCTTCTTCATCTTGGCTGCATCAGGATAGAGGTCGGCCGACACTCCGGCCTGACGGAAACGGTCGACCATCAGGGCAGCCGCTTCAGCCTCCTTATCGCCGAAGTTGACAAACAGAACTTTGGTCGACTGCATGATCTCGTCGGGATAGAGTCCGAGCGCATTGAGCACATCGTAGATACGGTCGGCTCCGAACGACACTCCCACTCCCGAGATGCCCGGCATGCCGAACACACCGGTGAGGTTGTCGTAGCGGCCGCCACCCGATATCGATCCTATCTCCACATCAAGCGCCTTGACCTCGATGATGGTGCCTGTATAGTAATTCAGGCCGCGCGCGAGCGACACATCGAGATCGAGCTGAGCCTTGAGCCCGCGGGCCATAACCTTCGATGTCACGAACCGCAGCTCCTCAACTCCCTTGAGCCCTGTTTCGCTGTCGCGCAGAATCTCGGCGAGTTTGTCGAGCCGCTCGGTGATCGTGCCGTCGATCATCAGCACCGGCACGAGTTTCTCGACAGCCCCGGGTGTCAGTCCGCGCTCAAGCAGCTCTGCCTTGACATTGTCGAGCCCTATCTTGTCGATCTTGTCGATCGCCACGGTTATGTCGATCAGTTTATCGGGTTCGCCGATCACTTCGGCAATGCCGGCGAGCACCTTGCGGTTGTTGAGCTTGATGGCAATCCTCACACCGAGGCGCGCAAACACATCGTCAACCATCTTGAGCAGCTCAACCTCATTGAGAAGCGAGTCGCTGCCCACAACATCGGCGTCACACTGATAGAACTCCCTGTAGCGCCCTTTCTGCGGACGGTCGGCACGCCACACGGGCTGGATCTGATAGCGCTTGAAGGGCATCTGCAGGTCATTGCGGCGCATCACCACAAAGCGGGCGAAGGGGACAGTAAGATCATAGCGCAGACCCTTTTCGCAGATCTGTGCCGCGAGCCTGGCGCGCGCATCCTCATCGGCCACGAGGGCCGGATCGACCCCGCGCATGAAATCGCCCGAGTTGAGGATCTTGAACAGGAGCTTATCGCCCTCCTCGCCATATTTTCCCATGAGTGTCGACAGGTTTTCGAGAGCGGGGGTCTCGATCTGACGGAAGCCGTAGAGGTGAAACACATTGCGGATTGTGTCGAAAATATAGTTTCGGCGCGCCATCTCGGCGGGGGTGAAGTCGCGCGTGCCTTTGGGAATGCAGGGTTTCTGGGCCATTGCCTTATCAGTTTGAATGATTGTTGTTGGTCAGCGCAAAGTTAGCGAATTTTTTCCAACTGATAAAAAAGCGGGGCCACGTCAGGGCCAAAGCCCCCGGTGACCCCGCGGTGAGTTCGGGTTAGTGATGCCGATGCTCCTCTGACGCTTTAGCCGCAGTGGAAGTAGCGGTTCACGAGCTTCTGCATCTTCTTGTTGTCCTCGATCGCCTCCTTAATCAGGCGGGCGTCGTCGTAAGCCTCAAGGCGCTTGATCACACCGTCGATCATGCGCGGGCTGAACACGTTATACTCCTCATAGATGGCGCGCTGATCCTGGAGCCGTTTGGCCGATTCGCCGCAGTTGGCGGGGAGCTGCTTGAGCTTGGCGAGCTTGTCGGCGT
>CAZKXM010000090.1:0-7904 GCA_964556785.1 uncultured Bacteroides sp.
CCACCCACCAGATAAAGATGTTTCTCACGCGCCTGGGCATGAACGCCAAGATGATCGTGACCGGCGACGCAACCCAGATCGACCTTCCGCGCTCAGTCACCTCCGGCCTGATGCAGGCCCTGAAGGTGCTCCGCAATGTGCCCGGCATAGGGCTGGTGGAGTTCGGAAAGAAAGATATTGTGCGCCACGCTCTGGTTCAGCGAATTGTAGAGGCCTACGAAAGGTTTGACAAGGAGCACGACGACAACCCTGCACAAGTGACAAACCAGCAACCGGCCGGCGAAAGTGAGTGATTTCAAGCTCCACATACTCGGCTGCGGATCGGCGCTGCCCACGCTGCGCCACATGCCGTCGTGTCAGGTGATCGAACGGCGCGGCGAGCTAATGATGATTGACTGCGGCGAGGGTGCGCAGATCAACATGCGCCGCTTTCACCTCAAGTTCAGCCGGCTGCGCCACATCTTCATCTCCCATCTCCACGGCGATCACTGTTTCGGCCTTCCGGGACTGCTCTCCACTCTCGACCTGCATGAGGCATCGGGCACTGTGACGGTACATATCGAACGCGCCGGAGCTGTGGCAATGAAGCAGATGATCGACACTTTCTGCGGCCCGACATCCTACACTCTCGAGTGGGACATCATCGAGCCGGGCAAACGGCAGGTTATTCTCGACGAGCCCGACCTGTCGGTTGAAACCATTCCGCTCTACCACCGCACCCCCTGCTGCGGATTCCTGTTTCGCGAAAAGGAAAAACCGCGCCATCTGCTGGGCGATGTGGCCAACTATTACGGCATCCCGGCCTACAGGCGCCGTGAAATCCGCGAAGGGGCCGATTTCGTCACTGCCGACGGCACCGTGATTCCCAACTCGCGCCTCACAGCCGAGGCCTCACCTTCGGCAAGCTATGCCTATTGTTCCGACACGATGGCCGTTGGCCGCGTTGCGGAAGATGTCGAGGGTGTCACCACCATCTATCACGAAGCCACCTATGGCGACGACAACGCCCATCTGGCGCGCACCCGCGGCCACTCCACAGCCCGTCAGGCAGGCGAGATTGCCGCAAAAGCCGGGGCAAGCCGCCTTGTGATAGGCCATTATTCGTCGCGCTACACCGACATAGCGCCCCTTGTCGAGGAGGCGGCGCAGACTTTCAACGGGCAGATCATAGCTGCCGACGAAGGAATGACAATTGATCTTATCGATGGAAAAGTCAGCCGATCGCGATGAACGCTTCATGCGCATGGCCCTCGAGGAGGCGAACATGGCCGCCGAAGTCGGCGAGGTGCCTGTAGGCGCCGTCGTGGTGTCGCCCCGCGGTGCCGTGATCGGGCGCGGCCACAATCTCACAGAGGCCCTTGCCGATGTCACCGCCCATGCCGAAATGCTCGCCCTCACCTCGGCGGCAAATGCCCTTGGAAGCAAGTATCTCACCGGGTGCACGCTCTATGTCACAGTGGAGCCATGCACAATGTGTGCCGGCGCCATAGGCTGGAGCCAGATATCGAGAATTGTTTACGGCGCGGCCGACTCCAAACGTGGATTCTCCACCGTGACGGCTCGGTCGCCGTTTCACCCTAAGGCCACAGTGACTTCAGGGGTGCTTCAGGAGGAGTGCGCGGCCCTGATGCGCCGCTTTTTCGCCGAGCGCCGCTGACTGTCGATCAGCCCGGCTTGAGCTTGAACTCTTCAATGAAGCTGCGCAGCGCCGGATTGTTTTCAATCATGTGGGCCAGCACTTCGCGCTCGTTCCATGTGCTGGCGTTATCCTCCCCGTTGTTCACAATCACGTCAATCTCGATCCTGTCGTTAGAAAGAGCATCGCGCAGATAGCGCACTATCTGCGGCATGAATTCGAGCACCTTCGCCTGCTGCACATCGTTGATCACGGTCATCGTGTAGGTGTGGTTGGCAGTGTCGGCCGCCTGCGGGCGCGACACCCGCATGGCGTTGACAAGGATAACCTCGTGAGGATTGTCGATTATAAACCGGTTCCACGCCTTGAGCAGCGCCTCGGCGGTGTAAGGTGAGTTTCGCAGCGACGAAGCATCGGTGGCAGCCGCCGCTGAAGGCTCACGGCGCGCCTGCGCCTGCTCCTTGTGAAGCCGCGGGCCTGTCATGATCTTGGGTGTGAGCCTCTGGCCGGGCTGTGCTGACGCAGCCTGAGGCTGTGGTGCAGCGGGTGGTTTCACCTCAGGCGCCGCAACGGATGGAGCCGATGAAGCGGCGGCCGGGGGTGCTGTAACTGCGGGGGCACGCTGCTCTGCGGCGGGGGCTGGAGCGGGCGATGATGTCGAGGCGGTGATCGGTCTCAGTTGCCCCTCTCCGTCACCGTCGGCCTGACCGGGGAGGGGCTTGATAGTTGGCATATCTTAGCGAGCGTGAGCTCGGTAAGGAATTGCTTATTGGAGGCGGTGCGATAGTTCAGGTCGGCATCATTGAGCAGATACATCGCCCTGAACAGGAATTCTGGCTGACACTTCGCCGCCACCTCCGTCATGGTCGCCCGAGTGTCGGCATCGGTGTCGAGAAGCTCGGCGGTCGAAGGATCGCGGGCCACCATCAGATCGCGCAGATAGTCGGCCAGCCCGTTGATAAAGAAGTGTGTGTCAAACCCGTTATCGCGTATCTCCTTGTAAATTAGCCAGCTCTGCATCACATCGCCGGCAAGGAAGGCCTCGGTCAGACGGTTGAACACCCTGAAGTCGAGCACATTGAGATTGCTGAGCGTGGCTTCGTAGGTGATATTGCCGCGGGTGCATGCCGCAACCTGATCGAAAATCGACAGGGCGTCGCGCATGGCTCCGTCGGCCTTGCGGGCGATGAGGCCCAGCGCTGCAGGCTCGGCGGCAATCCCCTCCTGCGCGGCCACATAGCTCAGATGGGCCACCATGTCGGAGATCGAGATGGGATTGAAGTCGTAGATCTGACAGCGCGACAGAATTGTGGGAATAATCTTGTGCTTCTCGGTGGTTGCCAGAATGAAGATTGCGTGAGCCGGCGGCTCCTCGAGAGTTTTCAGGAAAGCATTGAACGCAGCCTGTGAGAGCATGTGGACCTCATCGACGATAAACACCCTGTAGCGGCCGTTGACGGGCGCCACCAGCACCTGCTTGGTGAGCTCGCGGATATCGTCGACACTGTTGTTGGAAGCCGCATCGAGCTCGATGATGTTGAGCGACGAGCCGTTGTTGAATGACCGGCAGCTCTCACACTCGTTACACGCCTCGCCATCGGCGCGGCGGTTGGTGCAGTTGATGGTTTTGGCAAAGATGCGCGCACACGAGGTTTTACCCACTCCGCGGGTGCCGCAGAACAGATAGCTGTGGGCAAGACGGTCAGAAGCGACAGCGTTTTTCAGCGTTGCCGTGAGTGCTTTCTGGCCCACCACGCTGTCAAATGTAGCCGGCCTGTATTTTCGGGCCGAGACAATATAGTTTTCCATAAGGCTGTATGTGCAAAGATACTGATTTTTATCCGATCGTCAAACTGTCATTAAAAATGCAGATTTTTTGCATGTTTTTAGCATTGCTACCTCTAAAAAACGAGAAAAAATGAGTATCTTGGTGCCGAAATTTCGCTATGCGTATCCTTAACCTCTCAAAAATCTGCCGATGAAACTACTCTACACCGCTCTGGTTGCTGTGGCTCTGCCCGCGCTCGCCGCTCAGGCCGATGATGCCACTCACCACTACCTGCGCGAAATCAACGCCTCGCAAGGCACCGAATCGTGGCTTTACACCTACAACGAAAGCGGGCAGTTGACCCGTCAGGTCCACACCACCACCGCCGAGCCAAACACCAACACCCGCACCGACTATGTCTACAACGAAAAAGGCCTCAACACCCTCGTGACGACATATCAGAACCTCGAAATGTCGGAGAACCCTGACGACTATATCCTCGTGATCCGCATGGAGTATGATTTCAACGACCGTAATCAGATTTCCTCTTACTCTGTCTACAACTACGCCGGCCCCGGCGCCGATCTGGCTCTCTCGTCGGTCTACAACTACGAGTATGCCTCCGACGGCAAACTCACCCGGATTTCGATTGTGCCAGACGGTTTCGATCACCCCACTCAGGTGTTTGATTTCACCTACGACACTGCCGGTCGCGTGTCGGCCCGCGACATGACTCACAACGGCACCCTGATGTCGAAAAACGTCTACACTTACAACGAGGCCGACGGCCCTGCGAAAGGAAAGATCAAGCAGCAGATCAACTACACCCACTATCCGCAGGAAAACCGCCTCGGAGTCGACCTCTACGTTGACTACGTCTACGATCAGGAGGGGCACCTGACATCGATCGATGAGTACAACAACACCCGACTGATGCTCCTCAAGCAGTTCGTTTATCTCTACGATGCCGAAAAGACACCCTTCACGATGGACGAAGCGGTTTATCCCGCCAACTACGACGACGAGATGTTTGGCGCCGAGATTCCCTACTACACCCTCACCAACGCTCCAATGTATGCCTACGAAGAGCGTGCCTTCAACGAATTTTCGGGTCTTTGCGAGCTCGTCGACGTTTTTAACTTCACTTATCTCACCTACCCCGATCTCGAGCCCGTAGCAATCGAAACCGTCAGTGCCGGCCGTCCTGTAGGTGTCACGGTCAACGGCGGCAGAATCTACCTCGACAGCGCGGCCGCAACCGAATATGTCAACCTCACCGACGCTTCCGGACGCATCGTTTACTCCGGAGCCTATGGCGCCGGAATCGATGCATCGCGTCTTGCAAAGGGCGTGTACGTCGTTGCCACGCCCCGCGGAGCCGCTAAAATCGCTCTCTGAAATTTTTTTGACGAAACATTATAAAATCAATCCATTCACATTTTATGAATAAATTTTTAACCTCAATTCTGCTCACAGCAGCGGCGTTTACAACGGTCAACGCCGCCGAAAGTGTGCCTTACAGCCACTCGTTTGAGGGCGAGAACGCACTCACGGGCTACACTCTTTCGCAGTTCCCGGCCGATGGCACCGCCTTCAAGATGGCAAGCCCGGGTCAAACACCCTACGCTTACCGCGACCTTGTTTACGTCCGCTCCATGTACCGTGTGTGTGACGCTTGGCTCATCACCCCCCAGTTCTCGCTCGAAGCTGGAAAGACCTACAATGTTACCTTTACATGTGCCGAGTCGGCAGGCAACCGCGAACTCGTCGGCATGTTTGCAGGCACTTCAACAAGCACCTCTGATCTCAAGGAGCACTCAATCCTTGTAAAAGATCAATACAGCTTCGAAAACAACGGCATTGTAACCGCCTATTTCTGGGGTAATGGTTTCACATCTGCCGATCAGGCAAAACCGCTCAAGGGCGAGTTCACTCCCGACACTTCAGGCGACTATAACTTCGCTCTTTGGGTTTGCTCTGACAAGGACGACGGTTACTACTTCGGTGTCTACAGCATTGAGATCACCGAAATGGCCAGCGGCAGCGTGCCCGGCAACGTAACCAACATGACGGCAACCCCCAATGCCCAGGGCTATCTGAAGGCTGAGGTGAGCTGCACCACTCCCACCACCAATCTCGACGGTTCGCCCGCAACCCTGACCAAGCTCGAATTTCTGCGCGACGGCGAAGTGATCAACACCGTCAACAATCCCGCTGTGGGCCGCGAATACAAGTACACCGACACAGGCATGACCAACGGTAACCACACCTACGGTGCCGTTTGCTACAATGCCGACGGCCGCGGCAATGTTGTCGATGCAGCCCAGATCTACGTAGGCACCTATCAGCCCGAGGTTGTGACCGATCTCGAGGCCCACGAGGTTGCCAACGGCCAGATCCGCCTCACATGGACCGCGCCGACATCCACCATCAACTACTACGCCCTCAACCCCGACATGCTCACCTACAAGGTGTATGCCTACGATCTTGACGGCACCGAGACAGCCGAATTCGGTCCCTTCAGCACAACCGAGGCCACTGTCACCGTCAACACCCCCGGCAACGAGCAGGAATTCATCACTCTGGGCGTTGTAGCCATCACCACCGGCGGTGTCAGCAACGTCACCAAAACCAACCCGGTTGTTGTGGGCACCCCCGACGACGCTCCCTTCTATGAATCGTTCAGCGGCGGCAAGTTCAACCACGCTTCAATGACCGAATCGGTGCGCTACAATGCCAACTGGGTGATCCGCAACTTCACTCAGGACAACGACGGAGGCGCCCTGCGTTTCGAAGCCAACGGCATCAACGCCGAAGCTAACTACTACACCGGCCGCATAGCTCTCCCCGCGGGCAGCCCGATGTTCCTCAACTTCTATTATTCAGGCTTCAGCAACAACAACTCCAACATTCTCAAGGTTGAGATCAGCGTCAACGGATCAGCCTTCGAATCGCTCGGCGAATTTGAGGCCAACACAGCCGACTGGAAACGCGCCACAATCGATCTGGCCGACTATGCCGGCAAGAACATCCAGCTGCGCTTCAACGGCCTGTGTCTTGAAGGCTTCTACATCCTGCTCGACAATATTTCGATTGACAGAGGTGCCGACAACGACCTCACTATCTCCGACTTCGTATTCCCCGTTGAACTCGAACGCTGCCAGCCCACCGAGGTTATCTTCCTTGTGAAGAACGTTGGCCAGAAGGATGCCGAAAACTTCTCGATGAGCCTCTACTGCAACAACGAGGTCATCAAGACCATCGCCTCAACCTCAACCCTCAAGCCGGGCGAATCAACCGAATTCAACTTTGAGGTTACTGCCGACCGCAACGCTCCTGATCAGCTCACCTACTACGCTGTGGTGTACTACGCTGCCGACGAAGACAACACAAACAACAACTCGGCACGCATCGTTGTCAGAGTGTTCAACCCCGATCTCGAAGCGCCCACCAACCTCCGCGGCACCGTCGAGGATCAGGATGTTACCCTCACATGGGACTTCCCCGAAGGCGCAAGCTTTGACTCGGAGAGCCCCTTCCACCACCTCTATGGCTTCACCCTTTACCGCGACGACAAGATGGTTAACTTCGTGCCCCTGAAAGAAACCACCTTCGTTGACCGCAATGTGCCTGTTGGAACCCACACCTATTATGTTGTGGCAAGCTACGAATGGAGCACCTCGCCCAAATCGAACACCGAGGAAGTGACCGTTGAGGATAAGGACGGCATCGACTCGATCATGGCCGAACTCAACGGCGAAGTGAGCGTCTACACAATCGGCGGCGTTCTCCTTAACAAGGCAGCCACAAAGGCCGATCTTCTCAACCTCCCCGCAGGCCTCTACATTGTCGGTGGCCATAAGGTTGTGATCAAGTAACACTCGCCAAGGCTTTCAGCGCATCTCAAGATGCGCCGCCTCATAAAAAAACTGCACTCTGTTTTCGACGACGGAGTGCAGTTTTATTTTATCCCTGCCGTGACAGCGTTTGCGCGCGGATAACCGGTCACGACATTGAACCGGCAGTGACGAAAGCGGGGGCTGCGACAAGATCGCAGCCCCCGCTGTGTGGGTGTTAAAACCTCAACCGAGGTTTATCATTTGTTCTTTTTAACCATAACGGCGATGAGGTCGAGCACCTTGTTAGAATAACCGATCTCATTGTCATACCAGCTGATAACCTTCACGAACTTGTCGGTCAAATAAACGCCGGCGTTAGCGTCGAAGATCGAGGTGCGGGGATCGCCGAGGAAGTCGCTTGAAACAACGGCATCTTCAGTGTAACCGAGCACACCCTTGAGTTCGCCTTCAGAAGCTTCCTTCATAGCAGCGCAGATTTCGTCGTAAGTGGCAGGTTTTGCAAGATTTACAGTAAGGTCAACTACTGAAACGTCGAGAGTGGGGACACGCATCGACATACCGGTAAGTTTGCCGTTGAGTTCGGGAATAACTTTACCTACAGCCTTGGCAGCACCGGTTGAAGAGGGGATGATGTTGCCGG
>CAZKXM010000091.1:0-7868 GCA_964556785.1 uncultured Bacteroides sp.
GGAGCTCGGCCTGGCGCTGAATCAGGGCGTCCATCTTGTCGGGATCTTCGAGCACGTCGGGGTCGGCGAAAGCCTCGTTGACCTTGTCGAACTCGGCAAGGAGCTCCATGATAGGCTGCACGCCCTCGCGCACCACCTCGATCACTGTCTTGTCGGGGTCGAGCTTGGGCTCCTGCTCGAGATAGCCCACCGAGTAACCCGGCGAGAAAACAACCTCGCCCTGATAGTCTTTGTCGATTCCGGCAATGATCTTGAGCAGCGTCGACTTGCCCGAGCCGTTCAGACCGATGATGCCGATCTTCGCGCCATAGAAAAAGGAGAGGTAGATGTTTTTCAGAACCTGTTTCTGGGGAGGGTAGATCTTGTTGACCCCCACCATCGAAAAAATTATCTTCTTATCGTCAGCCATAACTGTTGGAGTGGTTGATTGATCAAGTTTAACGTCGCCCTTTCTTTGCTGTGGGCGCATATCGTGCGGGATAGTCGCAGCGGGTTTTCCCGTCGAGGATGTTGCGCAGCTTCCCGCGGATGAGCTGCTTGCGGATTCCCGAGATATGGTCGATGTAGAGCTGACCCTCGAGGTGGTCGCACTCGTGTTGCACAATGCGTGCCAGGAAGCCGGTGATCTCCTCCTCGTGGGGCTCGAAGTTTTCGTCGAGCCATTTGAGGCGGATATGTTCCACACGCTTGACGTCCTCGCTCAGCCCGGGCACGCTCAGGCATCCCTCGGTTCGCGAAATCTCGTCACCGTCAAGAATCTCGACCTGCGGGTTGACAAGGGTGAGACGGCGCCCTTCGCATTCGGGCCACACGTCTTTCACAGGGTCGGCGTCGATCACCACGAGGCGTATGTTCTTGCCGATCTGAGGGGCGGCGAGGCCTACCCCCTCTGAGGCATACATGGTTTCAAACATATCGGCCACAAGCTCCTTCAGCCCGGGGAAATCGGGCTTGACATCCTCGCATTGGGCGCGGAGCACGGGGTGACCGTAGAGATAAACCGGAAGTTTCATATATTTAATGTGGAATATTGATTGCTTTGAAGAAAATCGTTGAGGATGATGGTGGCAGCCATGGTGTCGACAGCCTCTTTGTCGCGGCGCCGGCTCTTGCGCATGCCGCCGTCAATCATGGCGCGGTGGGCCAGCACCGAAGTGAAGCGCTCGTCGAACCACACCACCGGCAGCCCTGGCAATTCCTTGCGCAGCCGCTCGATGCCCGGCTTGATCCACCGCATCGACTCGCTGTCGCGCCCGCGCATGTCGCGCGGCAGGCCCACAATCAGGGCATCGACACTCTCGCGCGCAATGTACTCCTTCAGGCGCGACGGGAGCTCGGCCGTGGGGACTGTGGCGAGGCCTGTGGCCACGATGCGGAGCATGTCGGTCACGGCAATGCCGCAGCGGCGGCGACCGTAGTCAATAGCTAATAGGCGGCCCATAGTTGCGTTTGCAAAGTTACGGAAATCCGCCCGTATTTCATCAAAAATTTTGCAGTTTCGCGGAGATTGTGTATTTTTGGCCGTTAAACTTACCGACAGGATAAAAGTCAAAAGAAATAAATAAACATATAATCATTATGAAACTCATTTCACGCATTCTTTTTGTAATGGCTCTGGTTATCGCCGGTGTCTCCTCTGCCTCGGCAGCTCTTCCCTCGGCTCAGCTCAAGGACCTCAACGGCAAGCCTGTCGACACCGCCACTCTCAGCAACGACGGCAAGCCTTTCGTGATCAGCTTCTTCGCAACCTGGTGCAAGCCCTGTCTGCGCGAGCTCAAGGCTATCAACGAGGTCTACGGCGACTGGCAGGACGAAACCGGAATGAAGCTCGTGGCTGTGTCGATCGACGAGGCTCAGAACGCCAGCAAGGTTAAGCCTCTCGTTGATGCCGAAGGCTTTGAATATGAGGTGCTCCTCGATCCGAACAGCGATTTCGCCCGTGCGATGGGTGTGAACAATGTGCCTCACGTGTTCATCATTGACGGCAACGGCAATATCGCCGAGCAGAAGGTGGGCTATCAGGATGGTTCTGAAGGCCACCTCATTGAGAAAATCCGCGAACTCCAGGGTAAGTAATCGGTTGCCGGTTCACCCTGTCACTCAGTCCACACTCTTCCATCCCCGACAATGGCGAATGTGAAACCCTTTATGGCCGCCGGCATTATTGCCGCTGCGGCCATCATGCCCGCAGCAGCCGAGGTGCTTCAGGATGCCTCGGTTCATGGCAGTGTTCAGGTCGACGCCCTCTTCCCCGAAGAGGATGAGGCGATCGGCACGGGCTCGTATGATAAGAAACTTCTGTTCAACTCCTATGCCGACGTCAACCTCGTCAGCAAGTATGTCGACGCCGGTCTGCGTCTCGAGTTCATGAAATGGCCCCTTCCGGGCTATGAGCCCGACTTTTCAGGATGGGGTGTGCCCAACATCTACATCAAGGCAAAATGTAAGGGAGTTGAGTTTACCGCCGGCGATTTCTACGAGCAATTTGGCAGCGGATTCATTCTGCGCACCTATGAGGAGCGCGCTCTGGGTATCGACAACTCGATCCGCGGCGGCCGCCTCAAGGTTAACTCCATCACCGGCCTGCGCCTGACGGTGCTCGGCGGCCTCCAGCGCCGTTACTGGGACTGGAAAAAGCAGAGCCAGGTTTATGGCGCCGATGCCGAAGTGTATATTCAGGATTACTCCAAGAAATTCCGCGACATGGGTGTGGCATGGAGCGTGGGTGCATCTTACGTTCTGAAGCATGAGAATCAGGAGGAGATCATGGTGCCCGGCACTCAATATCGCCTCAACCTCCCGACCAATGTCAACGCTTTTGACGGCCGCACCCACTTCCAGAAAGGTAGCTGGGGCGTGATGGCCGAAGGCGCCTGGAAGGGTCAGGATCCGTCATTCGACAACAACTACACCTATCGCAGCGGTACGGCCTACATGCTTTCAGGCACCTATTCGCGCTCGGGCATGAGCGCGCTGGTGCAGGCCAAGCGAAGCGAAAACATGTCGTTCCGCTCGCAGAGGTTAATCTCAGGCTCGTCGGCAATGCTCAACAACATGCCTGCCTTCGCCTACCAGCACACCTACGCCCTGGCAGCCATGTATCCCTATGCAACCCAGAGCGCTCCAGGCGAATGGGCCTTCCAGGGATCGTTTGCCTACTCGTTCAAGCGCAAAACTGCCCTTGGCGGCAAATATGGCATGAAGGTGAAGCTGAACCTGAGCTACATCTCCGGCTTGGTTTACCATAATGCCGTTACGGGCCTCAACGGCTCGGTGATGGGTACCGACGGCGCTTCGACCTATTTCTGGAAGATGGGTCAGGAGAATTACCACGACTTCAATATTCAGATCGAGCGCAAGCTCTGCAAGAACTTCAACCTGTCGTTCCTCTACATGAACCAGATGTATAACCAGGCTATTGTCGAGGGCCATGGCGAAAGGGTGAAGAGCAACATCTTCGTGCTCGACGGCAACTGGAAAATCAGCCGCAAGTACAATCTGCGCGCCGAGGTTCAGTATCTCACAACCCGTCAGGACCTGCGCGACTGGGTTTACGGCCTTGTTGAGTTCACATGGAACCCCTGGCTGATGTTCTCGATCAGCGACATGTGGAACTGCGGCAATCCCAACGGCGAGAAGACTCACTATTACATGGCCGGTGTGACCGGCACATATAAGGCCAACCGCCTGATGCTCAGCTACGGCCGCACGAAGGCAGGCTTCAACTGCTCGGGCGGTGTGTGCCGCTGGGTGCCCGCAAGCCGTGGTTTCCAAGTTAACTATACCTACAATTTCTGACGCTTCTTTGCAATGAAACTACATAAAATTCTCTATCTGTCAGTGCTTGCGGCAGCTATGACCGCCTGCACCGATGTTGCCGAAGACGACCGCTATATCGACACCGGCGAGTTTCACCCCGCCCGTGCGGTGCTTCTGGAAGACTTCACCGGCCAGAACTGTGTGAACTGTCCCGACGCCCACGAGGTGATCGAGCAGCTCGAGGAGCAGTATAACAAAGATGGCGAAGTGTGGCTGATTCCTGTCAGCATCCATGCCGGCGGTTTTGCTATTGCCGAGAAGTTCGGCGGCCTCGGAACCGAAACCGGTCAGGAATACAACAACAGCTACGGCATCAATTCGTGGCCTGTAGGTGTGATTGACTGCAACAGCGGCATCCTCAATTACGACCAGTGGGCCGGTGTGGCACGCACCGACATGATGAAGCCGGCAAAAATGTCGCTCGACATCACAGCCGAAAAATATGCCGACGCCAAGAGCGCTCTTGTCACCGTTACGGTCAATCCCGAGATCACTGTCAAGGCCGACCTTATGGTGTGGGTTCTTGAGAGCGGCATCGTGGCGCGTCAGAAGCGTGACAACGAGGTTATCCAGGATTATGTGCATAACAATGTGTTCCGCGCGGCCGTCAACGGCACTTGGGGCGAGAAGGTTGACTTTGTAGCCGGTAACGAGGTTGAGTTTGCCTTTGAGGTTGAATTTGCCGAAAGCTGGAACCCCGACAATCTCGCCATTGTGGCGTTCGTGAAATCAGACAAGGGTGTGGAGGTTGTTAACCGCGCACCTGTGGAATAAAAAAAATAAGCAATCTACTAACTAAACTAAATTTTATCATAATGAAAAAATTCTACCTTCTTGGCGCTGCTCTGATCGTGGCAGGCGCAGCAAATGCCGAATCACTTTCATTCAGCATGGGCGAAACTCCCGTGGTTAACGGCGAAGAAATCACTTTCACCGATGCCGAGCTCGATATGATGGGCAGCTACCATGCCGTTACATTCGATCCTCACATGTCGCTGACAGCCGATTTCACCGGTAAGGTAAATGTTCAGGCTAACTGCATCAGCGGTCAGGAGATCCAGATGTGTGCAGGTGGTCTCTGCGAGTTCAACACCGTTGTAACCAAGAACGATGTTGAGGTTACTGCCGGAACTCCCCTCGACCTGAAGTTTGAGTATATGGCAACTGTTGAGTCACTCGACGAGATCACCGATGTCACCACTGAGCTCTCAGCCGTTAAGTCAGATAATCCCGGTGTGGCTGTTGAATGTGTAGTGGTGTTCCACCTCAATAAGGACGGTATCGCCTCCATTACAACCGAAAACCTCCTTTCGTTTAACAACGGCGCTATCTCGTTCAATGTAGCTAATCCCGCCGCATTTAATGTTTACTCTGTTTCGGGTAACCGCGTTATGAACGCAACCCTCAGCGGCAACGGCACCCTCAACGCCGATCTCGCCCCCGGCATGTATGTCTACAGCCTCGGCAACCGCACAGGTAAATTTATCGTGCGCTAATCGAAAAAAATTTGTAAGCGATGCGCAAAGTTTACACAATCATTGTGTAACTTTGCGCATCCACTATTTATAGACTAACACAAAATGAATAAATTTATTCTCACCCTTCTGGGTACAGCCATTGCCGGTTCGGCCATGGCTTCGGCACCTGCATTTGTCGCAGCTGAGGCCGGTGAAGAAGGTCCCGAATTCACTTTCGTGACCGAGCCGTCGTCAGTTATCCTCACCCCCGGTTCGGGCACCACTAATCTTGGCGGTTTCGGTCAGGCTGCATGGGGTCAGAAAGTGTCGCAGGCTGTATGTCTCGACAAAACCGTGACACCCGCCTATGCCGGCTGTCAGATCACATCGATTTCACTGATCACTCCCGGTGGCAATTCAAATACCACCATCAGCAAGAATCCTATCAAGAACGCCACACTCTTCCTCACCCATGATCTCAACGGCGAGCCGTTCTACACCCGCGAGGTTGAGCTTCCCTCAGCCGGAAAGCAGAACGTGACCTTCAACGTCGAGGAGCCTTACACAATCACCGGCGACGAAGTTGTCTACGTTGGTTACTCCCTGGTTGTGGCCGACAATTCGGTTTATATCGGCTACATCAACCGCACCGCCACAACCGCAGCAACCAATAATGTTCCCGTGATCAGAGGCTGCGCGCTGATCGAGGTTGGCGAAGGCGACGGATATTACGACTACAGCGACTCATCTGTCAACGCTCTCGCCCTCGGCGTGGGCATCACCGGCGAGCTCCCCACCGGCGCATTCATCACCGGCTATCAGCTCCCCGACATTGTCAGCTCGGAGCAGGGTGGAACAGGCTATGTCTGGATCACCAACTTCGGCGGAAGCACCATCAACAGTGCCGAAATCGAATATAACATCAACGGTGTTACCGGCAATTCGCGCAACAGCGTTATCCAGGGCACCACTAACGGAACCATCCTGCCTACAACCACAGGCTGGGTATCGTTCCCCATATCGGTTAACGCCGAAACCAGCGGCCGCATTCCCGTTTCGTTCACCCTGGCCAAGGCCAATGGTGTCGACAACGCATTTGCCGCTAACGCCAAGCGCGAAACCGACGTCCTCGCCCTCAAGCCCGGCGAAGGCTATCCCCGTGCACTCGTGCTTGAGGAAGGCACCGGCACATGGTGTGGCTATTGCCCCGCAGGCATCGTGATGATGGAGGAACTTGCCGAGCTCTATAGCAACACCGAGGTGATCCGTGTGGCCGTCCACAACGGCGATGATATGGCCGTCTCCACCTATCAGCCCTTCATCACCAACTACACTCCCGGCCTTCCCGGTGCCTTCGCCAACCGTTACGCCGAGATCGCTCCCAACTCGTCAAGCAACGTTAGACAGGTTCAGGCCGCTTATGAGGCTTGCAACAAAGTTGGTTCGCCCATGATGATCGAGCTCGAAGGCGAGCTCCCCGAAGGTGCGCGCGATTACAACCTCGATGTCACAGTAACTCCGGTTTACGATCTCTCGAATGTTGGCGACCGTTACCGTGTGGCAATCGTGAGAGTGGAAGACAACGTTGGTCCCTACCTTCAGACAAACTATTTCTCAGGCTCAGGCCAGTGGGGCCAGTGGGGCGTGAGCGAGAGCAAGGTAGCCACCATCTACAACGATGTCGCAACCCGTCTCGACGTCTGGAACGGTGTTGAAGAATCGCTCCCCGTTAATCTCGAAGGCGGCAAGGCTGTAAGCTATTCAACCACCATGTCTAACCGCGGCACACTCGGTCTGGAGACACGCCTTGTGGCAATGATCGTTGACACCGCCACCGGTTATATCGTCAATGCAACCCAGATCGACGCTCCCAAGCAATCAGGAGTAGAGACCATCGCTGCCGACAACAGCGGCGTCAACAACGCTCCTGTTGAATTCTTCAACCTTCAGGGTCAGCGCGTGATGGATCCCGCCAACGGTATCTTTATCCGTCGTCAGGGCGCCGAGGTGACAAAGGTGCTCGTTAAATAATCACCTGTAAAAACAAAATTATGGAATACTATATAATGATGAACGGGGTCGAGATCGGACCTATGACCGCTCACCAGATGATGGCTTATTCGCCCAATGAGCAGACTCCGGTCAAGACCGCCGCAGACGAACAGTGGCGTCCGCTGCTCACCTATCCCGAGCTTATGAGCATGCTTCATGGCGAAGAGGTGGCAGGATCTTCGAAAGAGCACGTAGTTGCCGGAATCCTCGCGATTCTTGTCGGAACCCTCGGCATTCAGTATTTCTATGTTGGAAAAACAACAGCCGGAATCCTCACGATCCTGATCTCGATTGTCACCTGCGGCCTTTGGGGCGTCATCACCCTCATTCAGGGAATACTGATGCTCATAATGTCGCAACAGGAGTTTGACAGCAAGTATGTTGATTCGAAGTCAACCTTCCCCATTTTCTGACACATCATCATTATCCTATTCCTTCATCCTTATAGCAAGGGCCGCGCCACACAACAGCGCGGCCCTTGCCCTTTTCTGTTACGACGCTGAAACATGTTACAACCGATGTTTCAATTTTGTAACAAGT
>CAZKXM010000092.1:0-7842 GCA_964556785.1 uncultured Bacteroides sp.
CCTACGCCACCGAGCAGGGACTCGCCCAAGGTCGTGCCGAGGGAATTGCCGAGGGCCGAGCCGAGGGTCTCGAACAGGGCCGCGCCGAAGGTATCGCAGAGGGCCTGGAGCAGGGCCGTGCCGAAGGAATCGCAGAGGGCCGTGCCGAGGGCCGCGCCGAAGGTATCGCCGAGGGCGAGCTCAAGAAAGCAATAGCCACTGCCGTCAAGCTGCGCGATACAGGCATGCCGGTCAACAAAATCGAGGAAATTCTCGGTTTCCCTGCGTCAAGACTCGGAATATAGCGTTCATCTCCCGTTCCGACTGAGCCCTTCGATGGCCAAGCTGCTGCCGGAGACTGATGTTTTTATTATATTTGCGCCAAAAATTACAGTCATAGCATGAAAATTGTCAATTTTGCCGATTCACCCTCGCTGGTGAGCCAGTATATGAGCGAACTTCGCGATGTCAATGTACAGCACGACCCGCTGCGTTTCCGTCGCAATCTCGAGCGCATCGGCGAGATAATGGCTTACGAAATATCACGCACGCTCCGCTATAAATCAGAAACCATAACCACCCCGCTGGCCGATGCCCAGTGTGACGTGATCGCCGACAAGCTGGTACTCGGCACAATCTTCCGCGCCGGTCTGCCGTTCCATCAAGGTTTCCTGAACTACTTTGACCGCGCGCAGAATGCTTTCGTGTCGGCCTACAGGAAGTATCGTGACAAAGACACATTCGATGTGTTTATCGAGTACATTGCCTCGCCGCGCCTCGATGGAAAGACACTCATTATCGCCGATCCTATGCTTGCTACCGGCGCATCAATGGAGCTCAGCTACCGCGCTCTGCTCACCAAAGGAGAGCCCGAACATGTTCATCTCGCCTCTGTAGTGGCATCGCAAACAGCCGTCGACTTCGTCAAAGAGCATTTCCCCGCCGAGAAAACCACCCTTTGGGTAGGTGTGATCGATCCCGAGCTCAACGCCCACTCCTATATCGTGCCCGGACTCGGCGATGCCGGCGACCTCGCTTTCGGCGAAAAAGAGTAAGTCATCACACGTAACGACACCCCATGCGGTTACTGCGCAACATATTTCCTCTGATTGCTGCCGCCATAATCATGGCTGCGCTTACTGCCTCGTGCCGCATCAGCTACAAATTTAACGGAGCTGCTATTGACTATTCGGTTTACCGAACCGTCAACATCGGCCAGTTCCCCATCCGGGCAGCCCTCGTTTATCCTCCGCTCCAGCAAACATTCGAGAACAAGCTTCTTGACTATGTGACGCGCAACACCCGCCTGCAGACTGTCGACGGTCCGTCTGACCTCCAGATTGAAGGCGAGATCACCGGCTATAACCTCTCTCCTCAGGCCGTCACCGAAAACGCCTACGCCTCTAAAACCCGCCTGACGATTCAGGTGAGGGTGCGCTACACCGACAACAAGCAGGACAACAAGGATATTGATCAGACCTTCAGTGCCTACCGTGACTTCGACTCATCGCAGATGCTCACCGATGTGCAGGATCAGCTCTGTGAGGAGATTTCCGATGAACTTGTCAACCTAATTTTCAACGCCACCCTCGGCGACTGGTAATCACTGACGCCATGAGCATTTCACCCACACTCCACTCCTTTCTGCGCCTGCTTCCCGACCCTGCGGCCGTGCCCGATGCCGATATGGTGGCCACATTGGCCGACGAAGCTCCATGGTTTGTATTGCCCGCTTCGGTCAGGCTGCGCCGCTGCCCCGACATCAGCCCTGAGGAAGCCCGGCAGCTCAGCGAGCGGATTGCCCTCAACACCCCGGGCATAGAAGCCCAGGCAACTCTCATTGACCACGACAGCGACCTGTGGGCACAGTTTTATCCTGCCGACGACACGCCTTCCCGGCCCGATACCACCGATGCCATCTCAACCTTCCTCGAAACCTACGGCCATGGCGATTCGCCTGAAGACGACGCACTGCTCGAGCGCCTGATTTTCAATCCGCAACCCGACTACGCCTCAGTGCTCGAGGAGGAATACGGGTCGGACCCTACAGGCGCATCCCCCGCCGGCGACGACCACACCGCGCGTATCGACGCATTCCTGGCCCGCCCGCGAACCCTCTCCTCAGACCCCGAAGCATCTGCTCCCGAACCCGCTGCTCCCGCCGCTCCGGCCGCTGCCGGGATCTCGCCTACCGACTCATCGCTGAGCGAGTCGCTCGCCAAAATCTACATCCGCCAACACCGTTATGATAAGGCGCATGAGATTATTAGCAACTTAAATTTGAATTTTCCCGAAAAAAGTACTTACTTTGCAGACCAATTGCGTTTCTTGCAGAAACTGATGATAAACAGCAGGCTTGCAAAGACGCATTCATCGGACTGAAAACAAAATAATGCAATAATATGTACGTTCTTCTTATCGTTCTGACGCTCATCGCAGCAATTCTGCTGATTTGCGTGGTTCTCATTCAGAAATCAAAAGGTGGCGGCCTGTCATCATCGTTTGCCGGCTCAAACCAGATCATGGGCGTTCGTCGCACCAACTCGTTCATCGAGAAGGTTACATGGATTCTTGCAGGTGCACTCGCAGTCCTGGCAATCCTCACCGTGTTTGCAATGCCCAAAACCTCTGCCGACGAGTCGCGTGTCAGCGCTCCGGTTCAGGAACAGACAGCTCCCGCCGACTTCAACACTCCTTCGGTTCCCGAAGCTGCTCCCGCTGCCCCCGCAGCCCCCGCTGAGCCCGCCAACTGATCTTCGCTCCGCGAAGCAAAGAAATCAAAGCTTCGGAACTGATCTGCCATCTCACGGTGATCAGTTCCGAAGCTTTCTTATATCCCTTTTCCGATACTGCAGCGGCATTCGTTATAATCATTCGCATCGTTGCTGCGCAGGGCATCTCCAGAGGCCTTTTTTAAGCCGCTGAGGCACTGATCCACCCCCTGCCGTATGCTTTGAGCCCGCCATCACAATCCGGCCTCTGAGCTCCAGCGGGAAAGCTCCCATGATACAGCAGCGGAGAGCACTGTGCCATTCGCACGAAGTGCTCTCCGCTGTAAATTTACGGATCAGCTTTTTTTACTGCCGATCAGCGCACCACCTTTACGGGACGCGTTGTGCCGTCGCTGAGATGGTCAACACGGATGTAAAGCTTGCCTTCGCCGGGGTTATAGATGCGGCGACCTTCGATGTCGAAGTATTCACGCGAAACAACGTCGGCGTCAGAGTTATTGTCAACACTCACCTCGTTGATAGCCGAAGTGCCGACATAGCCTGACTTGGCTGCATTGACAACAACTTTGTCAACAATCAGCATCGCCACGACACGCACCTTGCTGTAGTCTTTAACCATCTGCTGGCCATAGATGTTGAGGAACGGAGTGGCGTAGGTGTAGCTATGCACATACTCCTTGCCATACTTGATTTCAGAGGGAACAGAGCCCTTAACGCCATCCATGTCTTCAAATGCAACGAGGATGTCGTTAAACACAAGACCCTTGACATAATCGCCGCCATTTACAAACACCTCCCAGTCCTCGCCTGAAACGTATTTGTCTTTGGAGAAATAGTTTGACTGCTCGAATTCAACGCCGTCAATCTCGGTCAGACCGTCGGCAAGGACGGCATACGCAACCTTGTAATTCACGTCGCTGTGGTCGTTGGGGAAACGGAGCACCGAGCGGCAGACGAGTTCTTTCTTCGTATCGTCCTTCCAGTCGCAGGTAACCGAAATATCGGCAAGAGTGGGAGCTTCTGCAAGAACTTCGAGATCGTTGATGATTCCCATTTCAGTTGCTGAAGAGCTGCCGAAATAGGGATCGACAAGTTCTGTGCGGTTGAGGAACGCTGCGGGGAAACCACCGGGGTTCTGGGGGAACACCTTAACCACCTGCATGGGGTCGCGACCCGAGGCGTGGAGGCTCAGAGTAACGAATTTGTCATTGTAAACAGGGTCCTTGGCCATGCGCTCAAGGGCGATGTAGCCGCGCGGACAGAAACCGCACCAGAGGCCCGTGTACTCCTCCATCAGAGGACGGTTGACGGGAACAAAACCGATAACCGTGATCTCGACACTTGCCGATGCGTTGACCGACTCATTGGGCTCGCCATTGACTCCGGTTATAGTCAGCTCAAGATCCTGTGTGCCCCACTCGCTGATAGCATCGATGGGCAGGTTGACGATCGCCTTTGAACCGAAGTGTGCGGGAATCGGCTCTTCAAGAGTGTATGATCCGCTTGAAGCAAGCTCGCCCACGTTATATGAATAGTCGATGCTGTTAACCTCAGTGCTGCCGAAGTTTGTGATGCCGAGCTTGAGTTCAAAGGGGGTGTCGGCCTGTACACTCTTATTATATGTGGTTGACACGGCTACACAGTAATCGCTGAAATCACCGAACAGAATAACATCCATCGGGAGCACCATCTTGCGATGTTCAAGCGTACGCCATTTGCGGTATGTACGGCTTGAATGGATCCAGAAACCTTCAACGTTGGTGCCGGGCACAACAGCCACAGGCTTCTTGGTAGCGGCGGTGAGCTCGTCGACTTTGAACGACAGGCCGACAAACACACCCTCGCGGGTAATCACATAAGGCTCGTCGAAAACCACGGTCACCATCTTGTTCTCGACATCGACCGTAGTGGTGCCCACCACCTGAGGAACATTCACTTCATCCTCATCGAGAGTCACCTGAGCAGAAAGCCAGCCGGTGATGCCGGAGATATTCTCAACTGTCGCCAGAGGGCATGTGAAACCCTTGACGCTGTTGCCCGACAGAGCCGGATCATCGAGGTGGATGGCCACATCGTATGACTCGAGTTTCTGAGTGCCCCAGTCCTGGACAGGAGCTTCAGTCTCAACATAGGTGAAATTCACCTCGCGCTCGGCGGCTGCTGAGGGCAATGCCATTGCAAGGCCGAGAGCGGCCGCTAAAGCTATTGATTGGATCTTCATATTCCTAATTGATTATTTTTTGACGGTTTTGGTGGTTGATACAGTGCCGTCGGTGTAGACGGTGCGCACAATATAGAGTCCGCTTGCCGGATTCTCCACTCTGCGACCCTGAAGGTCAAACCACTCCTGAGTGCTGACGGTCTTGTCGGCCATGTCGGAATGGATACCTCCTATGACGTCAAACGAAATGAGGTTGCTCACCAGCGGGGTCTCGATTCCCTCGGGTTTGTAGATGGTCTGGATGCCCATGGTGTCGAGGCTGTCGCTGTAATAGTAGAATGTGTGGAGGTAGCCCTGCACGTCGAAGTCGTAGAGATCGTAGAAATTGTAGGGCACAAGCACCATCGGAGCTTCAAGCGCCCCATATTCATCGGGATAGAAGGTGTGAAGTTTGCCGTTCATGAACACACGGTAATAAAGGTCTTCAGTGGGAAGGATATAACCGTTGGCGTCCTCGTTGAGGAAACGGAAATCCACGAAGCCATAGCCGGTCTGATCATCGTAGGCGAAGATCGAGATGCTGTAAGGATTGGCGGGGGGACACTCCGGATCGCGCACCAGGTAACGGACCGTCGGATTAACGATCGATGACTGAACCTGATATGTGTCGGGGTTAGTGCCGGCTCTGTAGTTGAGGGTTACACATGTCACGGCAGGGCACTCGCTAAGGATCATGTCGGCAGCGTTGTAGGTAAACTCAAGCTGACGCGAAGCATAGACATTGTTGAAGTAAGTGTCGTAATATTCATTATATTCCGAGCGAACTTCACCTCCAAAAACGTATGCAAAGTGCATGTCGGTGGTTTCGCCTACATACTGGCCAACGGGGAACACAACACGGTCACGGGTAACATTGCCCACAGCCCATCCCTGAGGAGCGTTGGGAAGCAGACCGCGCACATACATCTTGGTGTCGGTACGGGCCACGTCGGCCATGTGGCCGCCGCCGTCATACTTCACAACCCACTTGTCATAGGTGAGTCCTTCGGGAAGCTCGGTGAGGGTCGATGTCTGGGGAGTGAGGATCTGGTCGTAGTTACCGTAGCCGATCCAGCTCAGGGTGCCGTCGTCCATCAGGCGGCAGAGGCCGTGAACCTTCGTGAGGTCGCGGGGCTTCCAGGTCGTGCCGTCAAGATCATACTCGTAGGTGGCGTCGGCCGTAGGATAATACCATCCCGAGCCATCCTCTTTCTCCACCACAAACTCCAACGGAGCCATGTAGAAATAAGTTGTCTCTTCGTTAAGTGTCTCGGCATAGACAGCCTGAGCGCCTTTGAAGGTAATGGTTTTGCCATCGTTGCTGAGCGTACCCTTCATCCAGCTCTTGAGAGCCATCAGGGCCAGCGGATTATCGAGCCAAACCTCATTGTTGTCGCCTTTAACCATGTTAACCACACCGCCCTTGTCGACCTGATCGTAAATTTTGGTTGAGAACGACCAATAACCCACGCAATCACGCGAATAAGTTGTCTTCTCACCGGCAGGGGGAGTAGTGACAATTTCAGCGAGAGTTATTTCAGCGGGCTTGACTTCAGCGCGCGACAGCGCTGTCTTGGCAGGGCCTGACGTCAGCACGGGTGCTGTGCCCGATACAGGACGCGTGAGCCGGATATCCGATTCACTTCTGAGCCGATAGGAACCGTTAGCGATACCGTCGCGCGGTTCGCCACCCAGGAGCGGGGCGCCGGGCGATGCGGTCATCGCTGATGCCGACAGCAGGGCGGCCACCCCTAAAAAGTAGAATTTTTTCATTTTATAGCGTAAATTTACTGATAGTTACACCTTGGTAGATTTGCAAAGTTAAGCATAATTTCAATTCGTCGATCAAAAAATAAAGATGTTTTCCGACATTCCCTGCGGCTCAAGTCGGCATTTTCACGTAATTTTGCATCATGACCGCATTCTACACCATCCTTCTGCTTATAATCTCCAACATTTTCATGACCCTGGCCTGGTATGGCCATCTGAAAATGCAGGATCTCAAGTGGATATCCCACACCACCCCGCTCATCGTTGTGATCCTCATCTCATGGGCTATCGCCCTGCTGGAATACTGCTGCCAGGTGCCGGCCAACCGCATGGGCTTCAACGGAAACGGCGGCCCTTTCACCCTCATGCAGCTCAAGGTTATCCAGGAGGCCGCAACACTGATCATCTTCACGCTGTTCACCGTCGTGTTCTTCAAGGGCGAGACTCTTCACTGGAACCATTTCGCAGCATTCCTGTGCCTGATCGCCGCGGTGTGGCTTGTGTTTCTAAAATCCTGACTGTAAATTCGTTCCGACATAAACTACGAAAGGCTTGTCGTCGCGACAAGCCTTTCGTAGTTCTTTAACCTTAAATCAAATACCATGAAAAAACACAGTGCAATTAACAGTAATTACATCATTAGAACATCGCGACCTCGCATTTGGTTCAAAGTTTCGCAAAGAAATTTTGCTAAGCCTGACCAATTAACACTTTTTATCCAAAATTTCGGCAGATCATGTTTCCGATATTTGAAATTAGTTGTAATTTTGCATCACCAAAAAGCGCAAAGTAGCGTCTGAAAAATTCAAGAAATACGGTGAAGTAACGATTGCGGCTCCCGCCATTTACAATCAACCACAAGGGAGACCGTTGCCAAAATTCAAGGATACACCGATCGAGCCGGCAAGCCCGGCTGCCATCAGGATCCTTATGAAAATATAACAGACAGAAACCCGTCACAATCCGGGGACAAGTCTGAAAAAGCAAACGGCCCGCAGCTTCATCATTCCGGTGAATTTGCAGGGTTTATTTTTGTGTCAGATTAGGGAGCTGTCAGAAAGAGAGAAATTGACAGTTAAATAGTTGAAGAATTGTTGAACAATGTAATAAATAGTTGTTTTATAGATAATTGTGTATTTGAAGCTTAAGGGTAGTCGTGAG
>CAZKXM010000093.1:0-7360 GCA_964556785.1 uncultured Bacteroides sp.
GCACATGGCGCCTCAACGGCGTGAAGCGCTTCATCACCAACGGCGACAGCGACATCCACCTCGTTCTGGCCCGCTCTGAAGAGGGCACCAAGGATGGCCGCGGCCTGTCGATGTTTATCTACGACAAGCGCGACGGCGGTGTAACCGTGCGCCGCATCGAAAACAAGATGGGCATCAAGGGCAGCCCCACCTGTGAGCTCGTGTTCAAGAATGCCAAAGCCGAGCTCTGCGGCTCGCGCCGCCTCGGCCTTATCAAATATGTGATGGCCCTGATGAACGGCGCCCGTCTCGGCATCGCCGCCCAGAGCGTGGGCGTCAGCGAGATCGCCTACCGCGAAGCCCTCGCCTATGCCCGCGACCGCCGTCAGTTCGGCAAGGCTATCATCGAGTTCCCCGCCGTGTTCGAGATGCTCGCCGTGATGAAAGCCAAGCTCGACGCAAGCCGCTCGCTCCTCTATCAGACCGCACGCTACGTCGACCTCTACAAAGCTTATGAGGATATCGCCAAGGAGCGCACCCTCACCCCCGACGAGCGCAAGGAGATGAAGCTCTACACCCGTCTGGCCGACGCCCTCACCCCCATGGCCAAGGGACTCGGCAGCGAATATTGCAACCAGAACGCCTACGATTGCATCCAGATCCACGGCGGCTCGGGCTTTATGAAAGACTATGCCTGCGAGCGCATCTACCGCGACGCACGCATCACCTCCATCTACGAGGGCACGACCCAGCTTCAGGTGGTTGCCGCAATACGCCACGTCACCACCGGCACCTACAAACAGCTCATGGACATCTATGCCCAGACCGAGGTGCGCCCCGAGCTCCAGCCCGTTCGCGAAACCATCATGCAGCTGGTCAAGGTGTATGACGACACCGTTAACCGCGTCAACGAGGTGAAGGATACCGAGTATCTCGATTTCGTTGCCCGCCGCCTCGTTGAAATGGCCGGCAACATCATCATGAGCTTCCTGCTTCTGCTTGACGCTCAGCGCGATGAGTCGGGCATGTTCACCCGTTCGCTCCAGGTTTACGTCAAGATGGCTCAGGCCGAAGTAACCAAACACTTCGAGTTCCTCGCCAACTTCACTCCCGCCCAGATCGAGCTCTACAAGCCCGAGTAATCCCCCTGATTCTGAATCTACCAACCAACCGGCGGCGCGCCCATCCCTGCGATGGTGCGCGCCGCTGCCGTTGGTTGATTTATTAACATTATGCTGAAAAACACTGCTGATTTTCTTTCTTAATCGTTATTTTTTGTTATTTTTGCGAAATCAACATCTTAATTAACTCAATTCTTTAACTTTAACCTATCAGCTTATGAAAAAGTATTACTCGCTTTTCATCGTGATGGTGCTCGGATTGCTCGGCTTCGCGGCCTCGGCGCGTCCGGTTGAAATCACGGTGGAAGGAAATGGTACTGTGCTGTGGGGTTTTTGGGGCGATGTTACCCATGAACTCCAACCCGGTGTAAACTCGTTTGACTGGGTGGGCTATTACTATTTCACCAATCAGGAAGGGACGGAAATCGTTTCTTTCGTGAACAACACTTACGATACGCCTTCCGACGTAAGTAAGGATCCGTACAATCCGGACTACTATGCTATCAACGTAGCTGACCGTACCACCCCGATGAAATTTACCGTTGTCACCAAGGCCGACGAGCCTGAGGAAGGTGTCAGCTTCACTCTCGAGAACGGATCGGCAAGCATCTACCTTCCCGGTGGTCGTGACGCAAACGGCAATCAGACTGCTCCCGAAAAGGTTAAAGACCTCACAATCGGTGAGAACATGCTTCCCCTCGTTAATGGGAAAATGTATGTGATCGTTGCCGGCGAAGGCCTCACAATGACTGTAACCAATACAGTTACAGGCGGTGACGTCTATGTCAACGATGCACAGTATGGCAACTATGGCGGTTACTTCGCTCAGGTTAACGGATGGCAGGTTGGCTCATACACTATCACCACATCTCCCGCTCCTGTTAAGAAGGATTCGTATGACGTTACCTTCAACATCATTGGCGGGAATGCAATCACTCTTACTCATCGCGACTACAGCAACGGTTTCCCCCCGGTTGTTGAGACTCAGACTGTAACCAACGGTCAGACCCTCAATTTCAAGGCTGATGATTCTTGGGAATGCACTGCTCCCGAAGATTATGAACTCCTCAGTGTGGTTAATGCAGAAGGTGAACCCCAGCAGATTATCACATTCAGCACTCCTCACTATTTCCAGCTGAACACTTATGATGTGCCCTCTGAGTCTTACACCTTCGAACTCAAGTCAACAAAGGTTGAGGGCGTGACATTCAATCTCACAAACGGAACAGCAAGCATCTATCTTCCCGGTGGTCGTGACGCAAACGGAAATCAGACTGCTCCCGAAAAGGTACAGGATCTCACAATCGGTGAGAACATCCTCCCTCTTGCTAATGGGAAAATGTATGTGATCGTTGCCGGCGAAGGCCTCACAATGACTGTTAAGAACGATGCCGACGGCAGTGACGTTTATGTCAACGATGCACAGTATGGCAACTATGGCGGTTACTTCGCTCAGGTTAACGGATGGCAGGTTGGCTCATACACTATCACCACATCTCCCGCTCCTGTTAAGAAGGATTCGTATGACGTTACCTTCAACATCATTGGCGGGAATGCAATCACTCTTACTCATCGCGACTACAGCAACGGTTTCCCCCCGGTTGTTGAGACTCAGACTGTAACCAACGGTCAGACCCTCAATTTCAAGGCTGATGATTCTTGGGAATGCACTGCTCCCGAAGATTATGAACTCCTCAGTGTGGTTAATGCAGAAGGTGAACCCCAGCAGATTATCACATTCAGCACTCCTCACTATTTCCAGCTGAACACTTATGATGTGCCCTCTGAGTCTTACACCTTCGAACTCAAGTCAACAAAGGTTGAGGGTGTGACATTCAATCTCACAAACGGAACAGCAAGCATCTACCTTCCCGGTGGTCGTGACGCAAACGGCAATAAGCTCGATCCCGAGAAGGTACAGGATCTCACAGTCGGTGAGACAACACTTCCTCTTGTTGTAGGAAAGATGTATGTTATCGTTGCCGGCGAAGGCCTCACAATGACTGTTAAGAACGACGCCGACGGCCAGGAGGTCTATGTCAACGATGCACAGTATGGCGACTATGGCGGTTACTTCGCTCAGGTTAACGGATGGCAGGTTGGCTCGTACACTATCACCACTAAGCCCGCTCCTGTGAAGAAGGATTCTTACGACGTTACCTTCAACATCACTGGCGGTGATGCAATCACTCTTACCCATCGCGACTACAGCAACGGTTTCCCCCCGGTTGTTGAAACTCAGACTGTAACCAACGGTCAGACACTCACCTTCAAGGCTGATGATTCTTGGGAATGCTCTGCTCCTGCAGGCTATGAGCTCCTGAGCGTTCTTAACGCCGAAGGTGAACCTCAGCAGATCATCACTTTCAGCAATCCTCCCTATTTCCAGCTGAACACTTATGATGTGCCCTCAGATTCTTACACCTTCGAGCTCCGCGTTGACACTCCCGTTGAAGAAATGTTTATCGTCAACGTCGACAATGCTTCTCGCGTTTCGATGAGCAACGCCGATTATCAGACAATTACTCTGACCAACGGCACCAACCTTCTTGAGCCGGGCATTGCTTACTCGTTCTCTTACACCGGTGGTGTTCCCTTTGTTTCGGTTACACTCAACGGCGAACCTCTGGCCAACGAATATGGTTTCTACCGTCTCTCGGCCGAGCAGACTGCTGCCGGCAATGTGCTCGACATCGTTGCTAACTATCCCGACGTTGATTATACCTACACCTTCGTTTATCCCAAGGATGGTCCGGTTTGGAACAAGGCTTATTGGGAAGACTCGAACTATGATCTCCACGAAATTCCTATCGTTGACAACTCGATCACTGTTAAGGCAGGCAGCTCGGTTGTTCTCTATGCAATCGATCCCGACAACTGGACAGATGTGACCATCACTCTGCCCGACGGTTCGACCACCATGTGGATGAACTATCCGACATATCCTGGTGAGGATCCGATGTACAACGCCAACTTCTTCGCTACAATGCCCAGCGGCGACATCGTGACCGAGGCTACTGCCTTCACTCAGATTGTCTACACCGACGTGACTGTCAATGTTGACGGCGATGCATCTCTGCTCACCGCTTCTTATGGCAACGTTTCGTCACCCAACCCCTTCACCTCTATCGCATCGCTCCGCACCGGCGCCAACACCGTCACCATTCCTGAAGGCAACTCGATCCGCTTCTCAACCAAGAACGGCGGCACTATCGAAACCGTTACCTTCAAGGCTGACGCTGATGCACAGCAGGCTGACGTGATTGCCGACGCTATGGACGGCACATTCCTCGCCGGTCCGTTCGGACAGGGCGGCGAAGTAACCGTCACCATGGCTGAACCCGAGACTCCGAAGGTTAACTTCGATCTCACCGTTAACGATCCCTCGGCTATCGTGATCAGGTATTACAACTCGCGCAATCAGCTCGTTAAACTTGACTGCGAACTCACCGAAGGTGTCAACCACCTGAGCGTTCCCAAGGACGAAAACTATAGCTTCGTTCAGCTCCAGATCTCAGGCGTTTCTGCCGCTAACGACATCAAGAGCATCCGCTACCGCAAGTCGGCCGACTTCGCATGGTCAAACGCAACCCTTTCGGGCAACAACGACTATTGCGTCTATATCTACGCCGACTATCAGAACGAAGTTGAGGTTGAGGTCAACAAGCTCGACATCGACAAATCGTGCACCGTCTTCACCGACTTCGGCGTTAACCACGGCGTGAAGCTCGTTTCGGCTCAGGGCCGCGAAGTTAACCTCAACGCAGGTTATCAGACATTCGAATTCGGCGATTCAGAGAATCCCTTCACCGTGAAGGCTTCTAACGCCAATGTAACTCCCGTTATCTTCGTTGACGGCGAGAAGATCGACGGCACCAGCGTAACTCTCACTGAAGGCGCTCTCGTGAAGATCTTCACCGGCTCTGTAGAGCCCCTCACCTTCGGCTTCGAATTCGTGGCCAAGAACGATGAGTGTGACGAAATCAGCGTGGCTAACGTAATGCTCGACGGCCGCACCGAGGTTACCGACCTCAGCGCTCCTCTGGAACTGCTCTACGGCACCGAGGTTTCGTTCAGCATCGTGGCTCCTGAAGATGTTACCTACACCGTTAAGATGGGCGACGACGACGTCACCGCCAACAGCGAAGGCATCTACACCGTTTGGCCCCGCGAAAACGGCAATGTCGTGATCACCTACAATTACACCGCTCCCGTAGAACTCCGCTTCTTCATTGTCGGCGAATTTACCAACAATGAAATGCTCGACGACTATGAACTTGTTGAAGACGCTATGGGCTACACAGCTGTTGGCCTGCCCGTGATCAGCGGCGAGTTCTTCATCAAGAGCAACACCGGCGAACTCACCTTCGGCTCTAACGGCAACCCCGTTGTGCTCAACACTCCCTATGCTTTCGCTGAAAACGCAGAAAAGGGTATGGTTCTCGCCGTTGGTGAGGTGACCGACGCTAACGTTACGCTCAACCCCGCCGACATGACAATCACCGTCACCGGCACCGTGGGCATCAACGCTCTGACTGTCGATCAGCTTGATCACAACGCTCTCTACTTCGATCTCCAGGGCCGTCAGATCAAGGCCGAAAACATCGTTCACGGCTTCTATATCCAGGTTGCCAACGGCGTTGTTTCGAAGATCGCAGTGAAGTGATCAGCATCAGCTGTTGATATCTTCAACAATTCTCAATATCCCAATGGAGGGCGGCCTTGACGGTCGCCCTCCTCGTTTTCTGCCTGCACTGTAGCGGCAGCTCATTAAAAATAGCTAACTTTGCAGGCATGAACAGCATTCAGCCTGACGACACCATCTGCGCTATCTCCACACCGCCCGGGGCAGGAGGAATAGCCGTTATCCGTGTGTCGGGCCCGCAGGCTGTCAACGCCGTCGAGGCTCTGTGGCGCGGAAAGCCGCTCAGCCGGGCTGAGAGCCACACCGCGCATCTGGGCGAGATTGTCGACCCGCTCAGCGGCGAGCCTGTCGATCAGGCCGTGGCCACCCTGTTCAGAGCCCCGCGATCTTACACCGGACAAGACACCGTCGAGCTCTCGGTCCACGGATCGACATGGATTCAGGCCGAGGTGCTCAGGCTGCTGTGCGGGCAGAGCGGCGTGCGTCTGGCCGAGCCCGGCGAATTCACCCGCCGTGCGTTTGCCTCAGGGCGCATCGACCTCACCCGCGCCGAAGCCGTAGCCGACCTTATCGCCGCACGCTCGCGCGCCGAAGCACGCATGGCAATCAGCCAGCTCCGCGGCAGTTTCGCCGGCAGGATCGACCAGCTCCGCACCGACCTCATCGATCTGGCATCGCTCCTCGAGCTCGAGCTCGATTTCTCAGAGGAGGAGGTTGAATTCGCATCGCGCACAAAGCTCCTTGACCTCGCCCGCACGGTTCACACCGAGCTATCGGCCCTCGCCGAATCATATCACACCGGCGCTGCAATCAAGGATGGGATCCCGGTAGCCATCGTCGGGCCCACAAACGCAGGTAAATCATCGATCCTCAACGCCCTCCTTGGCGACACCCGCGCCATCGTCAGCGATATCCACGGCACAACACGCGACATCGTTGAAGACACCCTCATTCTCGGCGACTACCGCATCCGCCTGATGGACACGGCAGGTCTGCGCCAGACAGCCGATCCCGTCGAGGCAATCGGCATCGACCTCTCGCGTCGCGCCGCCACACGCGCCACCATCCTCATCATCGTCATCGACACAACGCACCCCGAGGAGCTCGCCGAAACCCTCGGCGCCCTCCCCCGCCCCCTGCCGCCCGTAACCCTCCTCGTAGCCAACAAAGCCGACCTCCCTCACGAGGCCGACAACCTCGGCCACCTCGCCAACAACAGCGGTTTCTCTCCCACATCAGTCATCCCCACATCCACCATCACAGGCCAGGGCATCGCAGAGCTCCGTAAGGCCATCCTCGACGCCATCGAAGGCACTCACCGGCAGGCCGACATCATCGTCACAAATCTCCGCCAGGCACGCGCCCTTCAGGCCGCCGCCGACGCCGCTGCCGACGTCATAGCAGCCCTCAGAGCCAACATCCCCGGCGACCTCATCGCCCAACACCTCCGCCAGGTGCTCCATCACCTTGCCGAAATCACCGGCGCCATCACCACCCCCACCCTCCTCACCACCATCTTCTCCCGCTTCTGCATCGGCAAGTAATTGATTGATAGTCAGCGATTTATATTGATAGTAATTGACTATTACTGAGCGATAAAACTTAATACATTCAA
>CAZKXM010000094.1:0-7341 GCA_964556785.1 uncultured Bacteroides sp.
CGGGTACAAAATTACACCATCCCGGCCATCCCACCAAATCTTTTTGCTTTTATTTTGCCAAATCCCCCACCTTTTAACACCCGTTAACGAACAAAAGGCATTTCCTCCATTTCTACACCTAAATATAAGGAAATTTTATCAAGCGAATCTCTGATTAAAAAATCCGGATTTTCAGAACCTGCCAGAGAATCCAGGCTAAGAATGCACCAAGGGCATCGCTGAGAAAATCGAGCCATTCAGCCCCACGCCCAAGATTCATGGCTTTCTGGAGGAGCTCTATCGCACCCCCGAACAACGCCACGGCAATACAGATGAAAAGCGCCGTCACAGCATGAGGAGTACTATGGCGCGACCTTGCCGTGTCTGCAATCAACAGATAGGCCAATGCGCCGAACATCGCCGCGTGCACCAGCTTGTCGGCCCCGGGAAAGAGCGGCAACCCGGTGTCGGGCAGAGGAGCCGGCGCGAGGGTGAGATAAAGAATAATCGCCGTAACGAGCGTCGATGGCAGGTATGGTGGTATTTTCAGTCTTTTCTTCATCGTCATTTCTAAACAATACAGCTACAATAGCGTCGCATTGACGAATAATTAAAACATTTCCGACAAATTTACGGATAAAATCTTAATTTTGCTCCATGGCAAAATCAACACAGCAATTCGCCTCAAAGTTAGGGCTGATCGCGGCTACAGTAGGGTCGGCGGTCGGACTTGGAAACATCTGGCGTTTTCCGGCTGAAGCTCAGGCTAACGGCGGAGCGGCATTTGTTCTAGTCTACATTATATGCGTGTTCATCCTCGGCATTCCCGTTATGCTGGCTGAGTTTTCGATCGGGCGCGCCGGCCGAAGCGATGCTGTGGGTGTGTTCAAAAACCTTCACTCTGGCCGCGCATGGTGGGGTGTGGGAGCGCTCGCCATACTTGCCAGCTACCTGATTGTGTGGTTTTACATGGTTGTAGCTGGGTGGACACTCGAATATCTATGGCAATCGATCACCGGCTCCCTCTATGCACCGATTGAAGGAGTAACCGAGGCCGACACTCTCTTTTCAGCCAAGATGCGCCATTACATCATGGGCACGGAGGGCCCGCTGATCAACACCTATATCCTCATCATAGCCAACATGCTGATTCTGATGGGAGGTGTGCAGAAAGGAATTGAGCGGCTGTCGTCAATAATGATGCCGCTACTGTTTGTGTTGCTTGGGGTGTTCTGTACGGTTTCGCTGACACTGCCCGGAGCCCAGGAGGGCCTGAAATTCTTCCTGAGTCCCGACTTCTCGAAAATCACACCCGAGGTTGTGCTCAATGCTCTCGGGCAAGCCTTTTTCTCGCTCAGTCTCGGGATGGGCATCCTTATCACGTATGCATCATATTTCCCGAAAGACACCCGGCTTGTAAAGACCGCAGTGACAGTGTCGGTGCTCGACCTTTTCGTTGCCATCATGATGGGCATACTGATATTCCCCGCCGTGATGACATTCGGGCTGGAGGGCCACGGGCTGGAGGGTGCAACGCTCGTTTTCATCACTCTGCCCGAGGTATTCGCGCAGCTACCCGGCACATCAGCATGGTCGACCCTCTTCTTCCTTCTGCTGCTTGTGGCCGCACTTACATCAACGGTTTCGATCTCGGAAGTGTCGGTAAAATTCATGGAAGACAGGTTCGGGCTAAGCCGTCGCAAAGCGTGCCTGGCAGTACTGTTTCCACTGTTCATTTTCAGTGGTATATGCTCACTCAGCCAGGGACCACTCAGCAACGTGACCATCTGCGGTAAGACGATTTTCGATGCGCTCGACTTCTTCGCTACCAACATTCTGCTGCCCCTTGGCTCGATATTCCTGTGTATCTACGTAGGCTGGTTCGCGCCCAAAGGGCTGCTGCGCACTCAGCTCACCAACGACGGACGCATCCACTCAAGGATAACCGCCATAGTCCGTGCGCTCATACGGTATGTGGCACCGATACTGATAGCTCTGGTGTTGATTTCAAGTTTTCTATGATATTTTTATGGCAAATCCAGGTATGACCCGCGGTGAGCGGACCGGACTGATTGTGCTCGGCATAATCTTAGCCGTCATTGTTGCAATAGGCAGTCTAAGCCGCGGCCGCGAAAACGCATCTACAAACACCGTCACAGAAACCGTACCATCAAACGCCGTCACGGAAACCGCAACAACAACCTTTGACACGGTTAACCTCAAGCCCGATCTAACTTACAAAAAGGAGGCAAAGAAAAAACTGAAAGCCAAACGCCCCGAGCCTGAGCGTCGCAATCCCCGGAGCGAACGGCTCAACTGACAGCAGATTTGTCAGGACGAAGGAAATTCGCTAAATTCGCACCATGCAACCGCAACCCTTTCAACCGTTCACTCTCAATCTCCGCGGCCACCTCAAGGAAGTGACCCGGCCGATGGTAATGGGCATTGTCAATGTTACGCCCGACTCGTTTTACGATGCTTCGAGAACACAAGGACGTGCCGCAATAACGCGCCGTGTCGAGGAAATGCTTGCCGAAGGTGCCGACATTATCGATCTGGGAGCCTACAGCAGCCGTCCCGGAGCTGACGAAGTCAGCACGGCCGACGAAATCTCACGTCTGCGCGAAGGAATGGCAGCAATTAGGAGCGTCGCACCCGACGCAATTGTGTCGATCGACACCTTCAGGGCCGAAGTGGCGCGGGTAGCAGTGAATGAGATGGGTGCCGACATCATCAACGACATCAGCGGAGGAGATCTCGATCCCGACATGGAGAAAACCATCGCCGAGCTTCGGGTGCCCTACATACTGATGCACATGCGCGGCACACCCGCCACAATGCAGAGCCTTACCGACTATCCCCGCGGCGTGACAGCCGACGTGATCGAGGTTCTGTCGAAAAAAATAGACCGCCTGCATCTTGCAGGTGTGTCAGACATTATAGCCGACCCGGGCCTCGGATTCGCCAAGACAGTAGAACAAAACTACACCCTTCTGCGCGACCTCCCCAAGATGGTACGCCTGCTCGAGGTGCCCGTCCTGATAGGCCTATCACGCAAATCAATGTTCACCAAACCGCTCGGCATCACCGCCGCCCAGGCACTGCCCGCCACCACCGCGGGCAACACCATCGCGCTTGCCGGTGGCGCCGCCATAGTGAGGGTACACGACGTTGCAGCCGCCGTTCAGGCCCGCGAAACAGTAGCACTCACATTCGGCACCTGTTAAATCTATCTTAACCCCCACTACTGACCCCGCACATGATTATACCGTTTGGCATACGCGACGCACTCGACATCCTGATAATGGCGCTGCTCCTGTTTTATCTCTACAGGATTATGAAAGAGAGCGGCACCATCAACATTTTCTTCGGTGTGCTATCATTCATCGTGGTGTGGGTTGTGGCGTCGCAGATTCTCGAGATGAAGCTGATCGGCACCGTGCTCGACAAGTTCATGAGCATAGGCCTGCTCGTGCTGGTGATCATATTTCAGGATCAGATCAAGAGGTTTCTGGTTGAGCTCGGCGATCACAAGCGGTGGCACTTTCTCCGCAAGTTATTCCACCATAACAAGCAGGACACCGCCGCGCAGTCGCGCCAATACGTGCTCCCGATTGTGTATGCATGCATGAGCATGTCGAAATCCAAGACCGGCGCACTTATCGTGATCCAGCAGGACATACCGCTCGAAGCCTACGAGAAATCGGGCGACATGATCGATGCCCTGATCAACACCCGCCTTATCGAAAACATCTTTTTCAAGAATTCGCCGCTCCACGACGGTGCAATGATAATTGCCGACGACAGGATAAAGGCAGCCGGATGCATTCTGCCCGTGAGTCACGACATGAGCATTCCCCGCTCGCTTGGTCTGCGCCACCGCTCGGCTCTGGGTATAGCTCAGGCTA
Organism: uncultured Bacteroides sp.; assembly: GCA_964556785.1. Classification (GTDB taxonomy): domain Bacteria; phylum Bacteroidota; class Bacteroidia; order Bacteroidales; family Muribaculaceae; genus CAG-1031. The sequence goes on from CAZKXM010000094.1 coordinate 3,888, forward strand.
CAGATGCTTTTGCAATCGTGGTGTCGGAAGAAACGGGTAACATTTCCGTAGCCCATCGCGGAAAGCTGTCAACACGGCTGAGCTCCACCGATCTCGAGCACCGACTGTCGGAGGCCTGGACCAAAGAATAACGGGCGCTCCGGGCCAATAGAAAAAATTTCCTTACTCTGATTGTCCCGCCAGCGAAGCATCAGCTGAGGGAAGATGCACGTCGAGCTGCGGGAACGGGAACGAGATTGAAGCCCTCACAGGCAATTCATTATAGAAACGCTCAAGATAACGGTAGTAGACGGTCCAATAGTAGCCCGTCGGAGCCCACGCGCGAATGGTGAGGTCAACAGAGCTGTCGCCAAGATTTGACAGCGTTACCGACGGTTCGCGCACCACATGGTCGTTCTGAGCCAGGCGATGCACCTCTGCGGCACGTTCCAAGGCTGCCGCCTGTTCCTTCGCCTTGCGTACACCAATGTGAAACAACCGTTTGAACCATCCGCGCTTGTCTTGAACAGGTTCATCGGCACCGGCTTCGGAGCACCCGTCGGCATCAGCGCAATCATCAGCAGCGGCCGTTGAAAGCATCTGTTCGCGGTGTTCGGCAATAGTGGTTTTCACAACAAGCGGCTCAGCCGCAAACATCTCCATCACAGCCTTGCGCACATCGGCAACACTGTCGCCATAAGATATGCCGACACTCCATTCAATGCGCCGGTAGTCTTCGCGCGACCAGTTGTTGATAGTGCTCGTCGACAATCCGCCGTTAGGGATTATGATCGACTTATTGTCGGGCGTACATATGATGGTGTTGAAAATCTGAATTTCAGTCACCGTGCCGGCATAGCCCGCCGTTTCGATATAGTCGCCGATCTTATAAGGCTTCAGAAGCAGGATGAGCACACCACCGGCAAAATTCTGGAGAGTTCCGCTCAACGCCATACCTATGGCCACACCGGCCGATGCAAAGATGGCGATGAACGAGCTTGTTTCGATTCCCAGAATACCGATCACGGTCACGATCAGGATAAAATAGAGCACCATCCTGACCAGCGAGAGCACGAAGGTGGTGAGCGACCTGTCGATACGGCGCGAGATCATTATACGGTTGACAAGCCTGTAAAGCTTGCCGATAATAAAGCGTCCGATATAGAACACCAGAACAGCTATCGCCAGATGGATCGCAAACTGGACCACATCGTAGGCAAGCTTGTTGATCAGGTCGTCAAACGAGAGCGACTTGAGCATCTCAAGTCCCTCATCGCGCTTTTCGGCGATATCAGCGGCAATCGAGTCGGTCGCCACGCTACCGGTCAGACCGGGAATCTGCAAATGAAGCATTTAGTTCTTAAAGTTTGGATTATGGCTCACCACATCTCTCCACCACGACTGATTCGTGTAGCCCATATAGTCGGCTGAATTCCCGTTACCGATAATGTAGCAACCAAGACCATCATAACGATTGAGAGTTACGACATTGAAAACGGAGGGAGTGGCAGCTTTATACACGACCGCTGCATCAAACGCCGCACGCCAGCGCGCAAGTGCGTCGGGATCAACTCCTTCAAAACTCTCGAAATAGTCGGCCATATCATAAAGCGTTCCGTAACAGGTCTCAGCCCGACGCATATATGATTGATAGGCTGCAAACTCTTTACCGTTAACGGGGCCCTGTTCCATAATCTCGCGGCTCACACGGGCCAGCTCATCAAGCTCAGCCGTGCTCACCACCGTCATGGTGCATGTTCTTTCGGCGCCGTGAAGATTATTGTAGTGGTCAAACGTCGCTTTAGCGGCACCGATCATATCAGCCTCACCTTCCGCGAAGAAATATGGCACATTGACAGTGTAGTTCATTCCGGGAGCGGGAAGTTCAGTTCCCGACCCTACGATAACAGGTGCGCAGTGGCGCAACTCATACACAACTTCAATCGATGCCATGTGGCAGCAGTCGAAGTAGATGAATCCAATATCGTGTCCTTCGAGCACACCGGCCAGGGTTGTGACCTTCATTTTCTGCGAACGGTCGTCGCCGAAGGTGTAAACCATAGGCTGCTCACCCGGAGCAATGGCAGCCGAGCGACTTCCGTCAGTCTCAATCCATCCGGTGCCGTGACTCCAGAGCACAAGTCCATACTGATCAGCCGGAGCAAAGTGCTTCATGTCGTCGAGCACTTCGGTGAACCTGGCCGCGTCGGTGGAATAGATTGTGGGATCGTCAGGATAGGTCTTCAGCGTGGTACGGTTTCCGGGTGTGATCTCGATCATCACGGGAGGATTACCCTTGCTGGTGCCAACGCGGTTATGATAAACAATCAGACGACCGTTGTCGCCCAGCGCTCCTGCATCCACAGCAATCTGCATCTCATCGAGGTCGGATTTGTCGCAGTCAGAGCGGCCGAGTGAGTTGTCGGCAATCATGTAGACCATCACCGTGCGCGAGGGGGTGACATCGACACCGGGCTCAGGCTCGGGCTCAGGGACAGGCGCAGGCTCGTCGCTGCTGCATGCCCAAAAGCACACTGCCGTCACAACAATGGTAAGACATTTTATAATAGATTCGGTAAACTTCATAAACTCAATGCGGAAATAGATATAGTAAATGCAAAATTACACAAAAATGTGCACATCGTCAACACTATTAACGCCACAGGCCACCTCTTTATTGTGGGTTGAGCGGCTCCGGGGTCCTCGGGAGGAGCACCTGTTTGCATTTTTTGTTGGCAAACCTCGGAAAAAAAATGTAACTTTGTGGAGAACAAGAAATCAACAACGAAAAAAATAACCACTCTCATCATGAAGCCCTACGTAATAGGAATTGACATGGGTGGCACCAACACCGTGTTCGGCATTGTCGATGCCCGCGGTGTAGTGATTGCCAGCAACTCAATCAAGACTCAGAAACACAACAACATCAACGATTATCTCGACGAGCTCCATCACGAAATCACCCGCCTGCTCGAAGCCAACGATGCCACCGACAAGATCCACGGTATCGGTGTGGGCGCTCCTAATGCCAACTATTTCACCGGCTATATCGAAGAAAACGTGAATCTTCCCTGGCCCACTCCCATACCCTTCGCGCAGATGCTGAGCGAGCGGTTCGGTATACCCGTGGCCATCAGCAACGATGCTAATGCGGCCGCCATCGGTGAAATGACCTACGGCGCAGCCCGCGGCATCAAGGATTTCATTATGATCACTCTCGGCACCGGTGTAGGATCAGGCATAGTGATCAACGGGCAGCTTGTGTATGGTCACGACGGTAATGCCGGCGAGCTCGGCCACCTGATTATCAAGCGCCACAACGGACGCCTGTGTGGCTGCGGCCGCACCGGATGTCTCGAAGCCTACTGCTCGGCAACAGGTGTTGCCCGCACAGCGCGCGAATTTCTCGAGATCCGCACCGACAAGTCGCTCCTGCGCGACATCCCTGTTGAAAACATCACTTCAAAAGATGTTT
>CAZKXM010000095.1:0-7281 GCA_964556785.1 uncultured Bacteroides sp.
CGGTGTGATCAACGACGACGACCGCTGCATCATCGGCGACCCCAACCCCGATCTGCTATCGCAACGAAGTTGTGAAACACATCGAGGTTTACGGCGATATGCACCGTTACATCCCCTATCTGGCCAAGAATGCCGGATTTGGACGTATCGGCGAGAAGGTGGTGCACCATCAGGCACGTAAATACGGCAAGACCAAATTTGGCCTCGACCGCTTTGTGAACGGCTATCTCGATCTTGGCACACTCTGGTTTACCGGAAAGTTCGGAGCCAAGCCGATGCACCTTTTCGGCCTGCTCGGGTCGCTGATGTTCTTCATCGGCTTCATTGCCGCGGCAGCCGTCGGTGGCATCAAGCTCTGGAACATGTGGCATGGCCACCATTACGCGCTCGTCACGTCGAGCCCCTACTTCTATATAGCCCTCACAATGATGATTCTGGGCACGCAGCTCTTTCTGGCTGGATTTGTGGGCGAACTGGTGGTGCGCAATTCAACGCGCCGCAATTCCTACGAAATCCGATCTGAGATTCATTGACCGGACATGGCACGGAGCTGCTCCCGCCGGCCTCAGGTTTGAAAGTTGAACACCAATGAATACACCCGACGACTTCTTTATTCCTGACAATGAGGTGAAACAATCTCAGGAGATCGATTACAGCCGGGTTGACGAGTATATTCATTCGGCCGAGGCGTTTTCCCGCTCAACCTATCAGAGTGTCTACATAATCGATTATTTCAGGCAGAAATTCCTTTATGTGTCGCCAAACTCGTTTTTTCTGTGCGGCATGACGCCTGAGCGGATGATGGAGCTGAGCTACAGGTTCTATCTCGAATATGTGCCTGAGGATGAACAGACGTTGCTGCTTGAGTTTAACCGCGCGGGCTTCTCGTTTTACAATGGTTTGCCCGTCGACGAGCGCCGCCAATGGTATATCCAGTATGATTTCCATATCCTTAATTCCGGAAATCCGATCCTTGTCCATCATAAGCTGACGCCGATGGCTCTCACGTCTGACGGCAGAATCTGGCTGGCGCTGTGTGTGGTGTCGGCATCAAACCACACAACTCCCGGCCATGTGGAGATTCACCGTGCCGGCACGCCTTTCTTTTTCGCGTACAATCTCCTTACCCGAAGGTGGACCAGGCGCAGCATGCCCACACTCACCGAAGGCGAGAAGGCTGTCATAACGCTCTCCGTGCAGGGCTACACCATGGGCGAGATCGCCGACAGGATGTGTCTGTCGACCGACACTATCAAGAAATATCGCAAGCAGATTTTCGAGAAGCTCGGCGTGCGCAACATCACCGAGGCCATTGCAGCGGCCACCAACAACAAGTTGATTTAATTTCAGCCATTCATTGTAACATTATACAGCACGGTTCGTCTCAAATACGATGATGCGGACCGTCGCTATATCAATCATACCCTTTTGGGTATGGCGCAGACCGGTCTGTTGCAGTAGTTTTGCAGCTCGGAAACCGACAAATCCACATTTGTGCAATGAAATCCAGATTTACAGTAGTGATAGTGGCTGCCACAGTAGCCTCGGCCATGGCTGCTGTCAGGGCCGGGGAGCCGGCCGACACAATAGCGGGCATGTCGCTCAGCGAGGTGGTGATCGAGGCGCCGAAGGTGATCAGGCGCGCCGACATGGATGTGTATCATCCGTCGCAGAGCGCTATAGACAATGCCAGAAACGGCATTCAGCTCCTTTCCAACCTGATGATACCCTCAGTGTCGGTGAGCGATGCCCTCGGCACGATCACCTCGGCAGGGCAAGACGTGCAGGTGAGAATCAACGGCAGGGAAGCATCGGTTGATCAGGTTAAGAATCTGCTGCCGTCAACCATCAAAAGGGTTGAATGGATGGAGAATCCAGGACTGAGGTATAACGGAGCCAATACCGTGCTTAACTTCATCGTGATCAATCCCACCGTTGGCGGTTCGCTGATGGTCAATGCCATGCAGGCCGTCAACGCCGCATGGGGTCAGTATAATCCCAGTGCTAAATTCAATTTCGGCCGTTCGCAGCTTGAGGTTGGCGGAGGATATAAGCTGTCGGAAAACCTTAAGTGTTACCGCGATTACACCGAGACATTCGCCTTCCCCGACGGGAGCCGGATCACGCGCAAGGAAACCTCGCGCGGAGGCCGTATCGACAACTCGATCGGAAACCTCTGGGCGTCATACAACTATATCAAGCCTGACACAACTGTGGTGGTTGTCGAGGCCCGCGGATTCATCAAACCTTCAGGCGGGAAGACATATTACGGGCTGATGAGTTCCGACACCGACCCGCGTCCGGTTTATCTGACCGAGTCAAACGGCAGCCGCGGATCGCGCCCGGCGCTTTCTGCCTACTGGGAGCAGCATTTCGCCCGTCAGCAGACTCTCGTTGTTGACTTCAAGAGCCAGTATTACACAGGTCGCACCTATTCCGACTATGTCGAACAGCTCCCTGACACCCGCGACCTCCTCACCGACATCCACACAAACATCAAGGACAGCAATCAGCTCTACGCTCTCGAGGCCGACTATATCAAGAAGTGGGGAACCTCGCGCCTCACTGCCGGAGCATCATACACCGCCAACCGAAACCGCTCCACCTATGAGACTCTCGGAGGTGCCGTGTTTCATCAGCGGCAGGATAAGGCTTACTTCTTCGCTGAATATTTCCGCCGCATCAGGAACTTCACCCTCACTGCCGGGCTTGGTGCGCAATACACCGACTTCCTTTTCCGCGAAACAGGCCTCGGTAGCCATTCATGGAACATGCGCCCCCAGGCAGCCGTGACCTACAGCATCAATCAGCGGCATCAGCTCAGGCTGAATTTCGAGTCGTGGCAGTCAACACCCACTCTGGCCGAAACCAATCCAACCCCTCAGCAGATCGACGGCCTGCAGTGGCGCATCGGCAACCCCGACCTGAAAACCTCTAACAGCTACATGCTCACACTCCGTTACAACTTTCAGGTGCCGAGAGTGTATGGCCAGTTCGGAGTGAGAGCCTACACGTCGCCCAACGCCATCACACCGTTGTTTGAGTGGCGCGGCAACCGTCTTGTCAATACCTATGAGAACAGCCGCGGCCTGCAGAATCTGTCGCTTTTCATTGCCCCTCAGATCGAGGCCATTCCCGGCTGGCTGATGTTCAGCGGATACATTGACTGGCGCACCGAGCGCATGAGAGGCTTCGGCTATTCGCTCACTAACAGCGACTGGTATGGCTTCGCCACCATGCAGCTTCAGCATTGGGGATTCACCCTCACGGCCCAATACATGCGCGCTCAGCGAAATCTCTGGGGTGAGAACATTTCGTGGGGCGAGGACATGAACCTGATCGACCTCACCTACGTGTGGAAGCAATGGAGCTTTTCGGCGGGCTGCCTTCTGCCGTTCGGCCGCTATGATCAGGGCTCGCGCAACCTCAGCAAGTGGAACACCAGCGCCCGCCACATGCGCACCGACTTCCGCCTCCCTTACATCAGTATCAACTATAATCTTCAATGGGGACGCCAGAAACGCAAGGCCAGCAAGCTTATCAATGTGGGTGGCGACGCCGACCAGTCAACAGCCGGCGGACGCTGACAGACATAACGTTTTTCATACAAGAATGAGAAGCCGCCGACAGTGATGCCGACGGCTTTTATCTTCTGATATTCAATGAGCGGTTCGGAGTTCGGCACGGGTAAAAATCAAGCGGGGAGATGTCATCCCGACGTCTCCTCGCTTGATAATAAACCAATCATTATCACATTTTTTGCAATGAAAAAGCAGTTACTTTGCTTTCTTCTCCTTTATAACCCCTCACGGAGGTGTTTGGTTCAACGATCAGCGAAAATTTTTGCGACTGCGACAAAAAATTTCGTAAATTTGCCTTTCAAAGCAATCCGTAAATGCAACACCTCAAAGCTTATCCACAATTCTATGAGCTGACAGCCGAACGGTTTTCATGCCGCCGGTATCTCGATAAGGAGGTGAGCCGCGACATGGTTCTCGCCGTGCTCGACACCGCTCGTCTCGCTCCCTCGGCCTGCAACCGCCAGCCGTGGACATTCATTGTTCTCGACACCCCCGAGAGCCGCCGCACGGTGCTCGAGGCTTATCCGCGCGACTTTATCAGCAACGTGGGCACGTTTATCGTGGCGTGTGCCGACAGGTCGGAGTCGTGGCATCGTCCTGAGGATGGAAAAGACCATGCCGACATTGATGTGGCCATCGCTGTCGAACACATCTGTCTGGCCGCCACATCGATAGGATTGGCCACATGCTGGATCTGCAATTTTGATCCGGCCAAGCTGCGTCAGGGCCTGAACTTGCCTGACAATGTCGATCCCGTCGCTGTGATTCCGCTGGGCTATCCCGATCTTTCGGTTGAGCCGGCTCCCAAGAAGCGCAAGGAGCTCGAGAGTATTGTGAGATGGGAAAAGTTCTGAAATCTGTCCTGCTCGCCGCAGCCGTAGCTACCTTGTCGGCGATTATGGCGGGGTGTAACGCCGCAGGGTGTATCGACAATCAAAACTCCATTCCGTTGGCCGGATTCTATTCCATGGCATCGGGCGAGGCCGTGAGTGTCGATTCGCTGGCCGTGTGGGGTGTCGGTGCGCCGGGCGATTCGCTTCTGCTCGCTCCGTCGGCTCCGGCATCGCAGATCTATCTGCCTCTGCGGGCCGCTTCGCGCGAATCAGCTTTCTGTTTCGCCTACCGCGCCAAGGAGTTTGATTATCCCCAAATGCAGGACACCGTCACGTTAACCTACACATCTCACCCCTGGTTCATTTCCGAGGACTGCGGGGCAGGGCTCCGTTACCGGATTGACCGGCTCACCTACACCCGCCATCTCATTGACTCGGTGGGGGTCACTGACTCGCTTGTCACCAACGTGAGTCCTGAAACAATCCGCATCTACTTCCGCACATCAGGGCCGCAGGAGGGCCCGCAGGAGTGAGACTGCGTCTGCTGATTCTGCTGACGGTTGCCGTAGCCGCCGTGCAGACCGCTTTTGCACGCCGACAGATCACACCCGTGCAGCCCGGCACACCGCCGCCCGTGGTGTCAGCCACACCGCGGCAGCCCGACATGTCGAAGCTCGCCCATTTTCAGGATGAGAACGGCAATGTGGTGCTGGTCGATACGGTTACAGGCACTGAATATCCCGACACGCTGCTCCCCGCTCCACCCAAAATGGTTTATCCGCTGGTCCACTCGCTGACGGTGGGTGTGAACATCTGGGATGCCGCCATGCGGGCTTTCGGCCAGAAGTTCGGCATTGGTGACGCATCGGTTGCCATAGGGTTTCACAACCGCTATTTTCCGACAGTGGAAGCGGGTGTGTCAACAGCTAACGATACCCCTTCAGGACTCAATTTCACATATCGCTCCCCGCTGGCGCCTTACTTCAAGATCGGTGCCGACTACAACTTTTTCTACAATTCCAACGCGGCTTACCGCCTGATGGCGGGTGTGCGCTACGGCATAACCTCCTTCCGTTATTCCTACACCGACATTGCGCTCGACGAGGGATACTGGCAGCGGCCTTTCATGTTTGACATCCCCACGCAGACATCAACCACAGGCTATCTCGAGATCATGCTATCGATCCGGGTCAGGATAGCCGGCCCGCTGCTGATGGGATGGGCTTTCAAGTATCACACTATTCTCCACAGCTCGGCAGCGGCTTACGGTGACCCGATGGTTGTGCCGGGCTACGGAAAGCGTGCAGGCGCGATCACGGGTGCTTTCTCGATTTTCTACTCCTTCACCCTCGGAGATAAGCGCTGAAAAAACCTTTCAGCCGTGCTGTCGGTTATAATTGGAGTTGACACCCCTACACACTCTAATACACTTACAGCAATATGAAACAGATAGCAATAATCGGGGCATCGAGTGGCCTCGGACAGAGAGTGGCAGCTGATTTCGCCTCAATGGGATGGAAGGTTGCCGTTGCGGCACGGCGTGAGGAGCCGCTGCGCGAGCTCAAGGAGCGTTTCCCCGACAATGTAGTCTACACCACTCTCGATGTCACCAAGCCCGATGCCGTAGAGCGTTTCTACCATCTGATTGAACTCAACAACGGCATCGACGTGCTCCTGATGGCCTCAGGGATAGGTTTTCAGAATCCTGCTCTCGATCTGACACAGGAGGTGCGCACGCTCGAGACGAACGTTGTAGGGTTTGCACGGATTGTCTCGGCGGCCTACAAATATTTCCGCGACACGCGAAACAACCGTCCCGGCCGCATTGCCGCGATCACTTCCGTAGCTTCTATAAAGGGGATAGGGGTGGCAGCGGCTTACAGTGCCTCAAAGCGCTTTCAGCGCACATATCTCGATGCGCTTGAGCAACTCGCAGCCCGTCAGCGCGTCAATGTGAAGTTTACCGACATACGTCCCGGTTTTATCCGCACCCCTCTTCTCGATCCTGATAAGGACTATCCGCTGATGATGTCGGTTGACTATGCCGCACCGCAGATTGTCCATGCGATCCTTGCCGGCAGGCGCACGGCAACCATCGACTGGCGGTGGCGGCTCATTTCGGCTCTGTGGGCCACTCTTCCCACCCGTGTCTGGACCCGTATCCCCGTTGGGTTCTGAGGCTCCGTCATTATAGCCATATACTAACACATACGGCCCGCACTGTGCGGGCCGTATGTGTTAAGGCTTTAGCGGAACAGGCGTTAATCCTCCTCTATCGAGAATTCATCGTCGGCCGCTTCGTCGATATTGAAGTCAGGATCGTCAACGTCAACGATTTCTGTCATTCCCTCTTTACGGGATTTGGTTGCAGGTGCCTCCTTCTTGCTCTTTTGCGGCACTGCGGCGCCGTTGCGCAGCATTTCGGTTACCTTTTCCTCAAGCTCGGCGAAGAGTTCGGGGTTATCGCCGAGCACTCGCTTGGCAGCATCGCGGCCGTTGGCAATCTTGGAACCGTTGTAGGAATACCAGGCTCCCGATTTTTTCATCAGACCGAGGTCGACAGCCAGGTCGATCAGCTCGCCGGTGCGCGAAATTCCCTCGCCGAACATGATGTCGAACTCGGCGCGCTTGAAAGGAGGCGCTACCTTGTTTTTCACAACCTTGACCTTCGTCAGGCGTCCCAGCACGGTGTCTTTGTCCTTGATGGTCGACGATGAGCGGATGTCGATTCTCACCGAGGCATAGAATTTCAGGGCGTTACCGCCGGTTGTCGTCTCCGGGTTGCCGAACATCAGGCCGATCTTCTCGCGCAGCTGGTTGATGAAGATCACGGTTGTGCCTGTGCGCGAAATTGCGCCTGTGAGCTT
>CAZKXM010000096.1:0-1851 GCA_964556785.1 uncultured Bacteroides sp.
ACAGGCCGCGTTGTCGACGATCTGATGTACAAGCACTGGGACGAGTGGGTCACCGAGATACCCCACCCCTTCATTGCTGATTTCGACGGCTCGGAAGTGACCGGCATCCGCGACATCATGGCCGACGAGCCCTTCGAGGCACCGATGAAACCCTTCGGAGGCACCGAATCGTTTGCCTGGAGCCCCGACAGCCGTCAGCTGGTTTACGTGTCGCGCAAAAAAACCGGTAAGGACTATGCCGTGTCGACCGACTCTAACCTCTATCTCTACGACCTCGCCACAGGCACCACACGCCTGCTCACCGAGGGCATGATGGGCTACGACACCTGCCCCGCCTTCTCGCCCGACGGCAAGACACTGGCATGGCTCAGCATGGAAAACGACGGCTATGAGAGCGACAAAAACCGCATCTTCGTCATGAACATGGCCACCGGTGAGCGCACCGACCTCACCGCCGACTGGGACTACTCGGCCGATACCTTCGCGTGGAATCCCGACGGCGCTTCGATCTGGTTTACCGCTCCCAAGGATGGCGTGATCCCGATGTTCACCATCAATGTGCGCACCCGCGAGGTGAAAACCGTCAGCAGCCCCGTGGCCGACTATGCTTCCGTTGCTCCCGTAGGCCGCTCAATGGCCATCGCCCTGCGCCACTCGTTTGTGAGCCCCAACGAGATCTATGCCGTCAAGACCGACGGCACCGTACGCCAGCTCACCGACGTCAACACCGTGGTGCTCAGCAAGCTCGACATGCCTCAGGTTGAGAAACGCATGGTTCCTACCACCGACGGCAAGCAGATGACCACCTGGGTTGTCCTCCCCCCCAACTTCGACGCATCGCAGACCTATCCAGCGATCCTCTACTGCCAGGGCGGCCCGCAGCAGCCCGTGAGCCAGTTCTGGAGCTACCGCTGGAACCTTGCCCTGATGGCCTCAAACGGCTATGTCGTGATAGCCCCCAACCGCCGCGGCCTCCCCGGCTTCGGCACCGAATGGAACGCCCAGATTTCAGGCGACTACGGCGGTCAGAACATGCGCGACTATCTCAGCGCCGTCGACCATCTCAAGCGTGAGCCCTTTATCGATGCCGACCGCATCGGCGCCGTCGGCGCATCTTACGGCGGCTTCTCGGTTTACTGGCTCGCCGGACACCACGACAAGCGCTTTGCCTGCTTCATTGCCCACGCCGGCATCTTCAACCTCGAGGCCCAGTATCTCGAAACTGAGGAAATGTGGTTTGCCAACTGGGACATGGGCGGCGCTCCCTGGGACAAGGATAACGAAACGGCTCAGCGCACGTTCGCTACCTCGCCCCACAAGTTTGTCGACAACTGGGACACCCCCATCCTCGTTACCCACGGCGAGCTCGACTACCGCATTCTCGCGTCGCAGGGCATGATGGCCTTCAATGCAGCCCGCCTGCGCGGTGTGCCTGCCGAAATGCTTATCTTCCCCGACGAAAACCATTGGATTCTCAAGCCGCAGAATGCCGTGCTGTGGCAGCGCGTGTTCTTCCGCTGGCTCGACCGCTGGCTCAAGAACGAGAAGTAACACCAACCGCTTTTTAGCGGCTCTTTTACAGACATTTCCATCGGGTGCACCGCTCAGTAGAGCCTTGCACCCGGTTTTTTTCAATAAATCCATTTCTTTTTTGAAAAAAGTTTGAAATTTGTCGAAAATATCTGTATTTTTGCCCAAACTTCTCAAAGCATAAGAAGTGACTGAAAAGGAGATTATTATCACTACTTATAATTATTTAACTACAATGAAAAAATTTTACTTTCTCTTACTTGCATTGATCGTTGCAGTGACGGCCAATGCATCGTGGACTGTTAAATTTACCAATCCTAA
>CAZKXM010000096.1:1951-7244 GCA_964556785.1 uncultured Bacteroides sp.
AACATCTATGTTCCTTACTCATCATTTGAGTCGACCGCTTGTAACATTTATTCATGGGATGCCGCACTGTTCGGAGGATGGCCCGGCGCTGCCATGGAGAAGACGACTGTTGAGGGAATCGAATTCTGGACCATTAAGATTAACGATAATCTGCTTCCCTGCACCACCAACATCAAGCTCAATGGTGGCGGAAAAGAAACCGGCGATATCACAGGCTTGAGCATATCGGCCAATACCGTGATTAAGGCAAACGGACAAACGATGACGCTTGACGAATACATCGCTGAGAATCCTACTGTTACCTACTCTAACATCTATGTTCCTTACTCACTCTATGAGAAAGCTGATGCTAATATTTACACCTGGCAGCCCGAACTTTTCGGCGGCTGGCCCGGCTCTGCCATGGAGAAGACGACTGTTAACGGAAACGAATTCTGGACCATCCAGATCAACTCTGACCAGCTTCCCGTCACTGTAGCCGGTTGGAAGCTCAGCGGATCCGACGGTGACTCGGGCGACCTTCCCAGTGCAACATTCGAAGCTGACCACGTTATCTTAGGCAATGGCACAACGGTACCTGTTAACGACTATGTTGCCACAGATCCCGTAATCACCTATCAGATCCGCGGTCAGATTTTCGGAAACGCTGATTGGGCTGACTACGACATGACCGAGGTTAACGGCGAATGGGTTTACGAAGGTACTCCCGTTGAGGGCGACTTCGGCATCAAACAGCTTAAGGATGGCGTTCAGGTTGCATGGATCAACTCATCCGACAACGGTCAGATCACACAGTTCGGCAACTATGACTGCGTTTCCGAAGCTACAGACGCAAGCAATTTCCACTATGCTATCAGCGACTACACCGGCAACGTGAAGTTTACCTTCAATCCCGAAACTATGGTTCTCGCCGTTTCCGATCCCTCCACCGGTATCACTACTCTCGACGCTGAGAACGCAGTTGCTGAGTATTTCAACCTGCAGGGCATGCGCGTTGCTCAGCCTCAGAGCGGCAACATCTACATCTGCCGTCGCGGCACTCAGGTGAGCAAGGTGCTCGTTAAGTAAGGTCAGTTCAGGCAACTGATTCATAAATAGCACAAGGGTGCGCCGATACGATTGTCGGCGCACCCTTCTGTTATATTGTGTGACGGTAAGGTTAGAATGTCACGGCAAACTGACACTGCAGGCGGTTGGTGTGAAGGCCTTCGCCGTCGAAGCTCTTGCGGTGACCATAGTTATACTCCACTCCCACGGAGAGGAAACGGTTGACATTATAGATCACGTTGGCGGCAACATAATCGCCGTAGCGATACTGCGACCCGCTCACGGTTGCATCGTCGGGGAGCCAGTTGGTGAGGTGGCTGTAAGTGAGGTTGGTCGACACTTTTGATGAGAAGGTGTAGCTCACACCGCCGGTGAGGCCCATGGAGCGCACCAGCTCAAGCCGTCCCGGCTTAACCGATTCAACGGCATCGAGGCCCATACCGGCATCATCCTGCAGATAGGAACCGATACCCGATCCGTAGGCCGCATTGACATGCACGTCAAGACCGCCGACAACATTGGCCACACCTGAAAGCTGGACGCCAAGACCTACGGGAGTGGCATTTTTGGCGCGGTCAAGGTTGCGATACTGCATGGGGCGCACAAGGCCCGAAAGGCGGATGTGAGAGTTTCCGCCGTCCCAGCCATACTGCAGGTAAAGAGGAATTGCCGGAAGGCGCTGGCTCACGGCGGCGGTTGTGCTGCCGGTGGTGAGCGATGCCGAAGGAGCGTCGACACCGATGGCGCCGGTCAGATGGTCGGTGAATTTCTGAGTCCAGTAAGCCGTAAAGAGTGTGGTGTAAGGATAGCCGTTAGGGCCCTCAAAGTCGAGAGTGAGCGGCTCGGCCGAGGCATCGGTAAAGGGGCTGTTGGTGTAGCCCACGGTCAACCCGCGGTAAGTGGCATAGAAATGATAGCAGCTGAACGAATTGTTGCTGCCCATGAAATTGCCCTTGAAAAACAGGCCCACCTTGTTAACACTCTCAGGCATGGCAACGAAGTTGACGTAGATCGACGATGACTGCCATCCGAACCCCAGACGACCACGGTTGCCGGGCGATGCGGGCTCGATTGATGATGGCACAAAGAGTGTGGTTGACGGCATACGGTCGCCCCAGTCAAACACAGCCTCACCCAGGAACTGCGCACCGATACCGAGATAGAACTGATGGTCCTTGCCAACTACTGCGAAACGAGGCAAACCGTTGTCTGACGGTGACTGAGGAGCATTCTCCTTGAGGGCTTTCTCGACATCGTCCTCGCTAGTCGAGCCGTCGTTGTTGATCGTTGAGAGAACATGGTCGTCGAAGTGGCGACCATCGCGCTGAGCGTAGGCACCGGCAGGCACCAGCAGCCCCATCATCAGGGCCGGAATCATCAGGGTTTTCATAAGCAAAATTTATTGTTCATTATATATTATTACAATTGCGGGCCGTTTTTGGTTGCTCTGATTAAAAAAAATTTTTGTCTGAACTATAAAGGTTACAAAATGTTAGATAAGTATCAACCGCGATTATGCGGCTGCAAGGCCCGACACAACAAGATAACAAACATATATTTTTGAAAAATGGACAAGACTATCACCCATTCGCAGATCAAAGCTGCGGTTCAGGAAGCCTATGCTGAAAGCAAGGATATCACCGGCGGTCACAATGCCGACTATATTCCCTTTCTGGCTAACATCGACCCGAATCTTTTCGGAATCAGTGTGACGCTGCTTGACGGCACCACATTCAACGTCGGCGACACTGACTATAAATTCGGCATTGAATCGGTGTCGAAAGTGCTCACTGCAATCCTCGTGCTCAAGCAGCACGGCGCCGAGGCGGTGCTGAAGCAGATCGGCGCCGACGCCACCGGCCTGCCTTTCAATTCAATCTTCGCGATTCTGCTTGAAAACGATCATCCCTCCACCCCTCTGGTCAACGCCGGAGCCATCACCGCCTGCTCGATGGTTGAGCCCAAGGGCGATTCATGGGGCAAATGGGAGGCGATAATCAACAACTTCACCGACCTATGCGGCTCGGAAGCCCAGGTGATCGACGAGCTCTACAAATCAGAGTCAGACACGAATTTCAACAACCGCGCCATTGCATGGCTCCTTAAGAACTACAACCGCATCTACGACGATGTGCCTATGAGTCTTGATCTTTACACCCGCCAGTGTTCGGTGGGCATCACTGCCTCGCAACTCTCGGCCTGCGCCGGCACTATTGCCAACGGCGGCGTCAACCCGCTGACAGGCAAGGAGGTGTTCGACCGCGCGCTTGCCCCGAAAATCACAACCCTGATCTCGTCGGTCGGTTTCTATCAGAACACCGGCGACTGGCTCTACACCTCGGGCATTCCCGCAAAGAGCGGAGTTGGCGGCGGTGTGCTCGGTGTGCTCCCCGGCGTTATGGGAATCGCCGCTTTCGCGCCCCCGCTTGATGCAGCCGGTAACTCGGTGAAGGCTCAGGCTGCCGTGAAGGCCGTGATGAAGAAGCTGGGTCTCGGTGTGTTCAACGGCGACCGCGTAACCGTCGCGGCCGACTGACATTGACGCCCCGCGTGCAAAAAATTAAAGAAAATATTCATTAAACTCATTTTCAACTATGCAAGTCAAAACAGGAAAGGGCACCATCTCGATGATGGTGGTGTTCGCAATATGGTCGCTGTCGCTTGCCGTTGACCTTCCGGGCCTGGCGGTGACACCTATCGAGGGAAGTCTCAGGTCGATATTTCCCGATGTAACCGATTTCAAGATCCAGCTCCTTACGGTGCTACCCAATCTTGTGATCATTCCTTTTGTGCTCCTCTCGGGCAAACTCTCTGAAACTCGCCACAAGATCGCGGTGATCACGCTCGGTACGGTTCTCTATATAGCCGCCGGCGCACTGTCGATCTTCTCAAGCTCGCTGACAGCGCTGATCTGGCTAAGCTGTCTGCTCGGCGCGGGCTGCGGTTTGATTCTTCCATTCTCGACAGGCCTTATCGCCGACGTGTTTACCGGCAAATACCGCATGAAGCAGATGGGTATCATCTCGGCTATCGGTAATATCGCCCTTGTGCTCGCCACATTCGCAGTGGGCTATCTCGTAGCCGGCGACCTTACCCACACCTGGCACCGCGCCTTCTTCGTCTACCTCATTCCGCTCCTGTCGCTGGTATTGATTCCGTTCCTGCGCAAGATTCCGAAGTCAGACTATGCTTCCGCACCTGCTGATGCAACCACTGACAATAACAACAAGACTGCCCCTGCAACCATTCCCGCTGTTGATGCCGACGGTTTCTCAACCAAGGGTCAGACCGTAAAGGGCGGATTCTACGTAGGGCGTACGATCTGGCTGCTCCTTGCCTACTTCTTCTTCGTGTTCGCAACTTGCATCCCCTCATACTATCTGCCTAATTTCAAATGGATTTCATCAGAAGAAGCATCAACAATGACATCGGTATTCTATTTTGCCATGTTTGTTGTAGGTCTTGGACTGACACCCATTATGAAGGCATTCCGCAAAACAACATTTATCGTGGCAACGGCAATGATCGTGGGCAGCTTCGCACTGTTTGTATTCATCCACGGCAACGTAGCGGTCTATATTGCAGCAGCAGCCCTCTGCGGTCTTGGCAACGGCATTGCCCAGCCTATCTTCTACACCAAAGCCACCGAAGTTGTCACCACTGACAGCAAGTCGACCCTCTCGCTTGCCTACCTTCAGGTTGCCAACTATGTAGCCATCTCGATGGTGCCGGTGATCATCGGTGCCGGTGAAAAGATCTTCCACACCACCTCAACCCTCTTCCCCTTCGTATTCGTGGGAATCGCTTCGGCAATCGTTCTGGTCTTTGTGATCCTCCGCAGCCGTCACTTCGTATTCGGCATGTCAAAGAATTACTTCTAATTAACTTAGTAACTTAGAAAAACCGGAGCCTGCCTGGATTGAGCTCAATCCAGGCAGGCTCATAAAAAAAGAAACTGTTATGACACAGACTAAACCCCGCATTCTCATTATCTATACCGGCGGCACGATCGGTATGGTTGAAACTCCCAACGGCCTCCAGCCCTTTGATTTCTCTCACCTGATGGACAATGTGCCCAAGGTTGGAAATCTCGGCTATGATATCGAAAGCGTGCAGTTCCCCCAGCCCATCGATTCATCCAACATGAATCCCACCTACTGGAATCAGATCGTGAAGGATATCGCCGACCGCTATGACGAATTTGACGGCTTCGTGGTGCTCCACGGCACCGACACCATGGCCTACA
>CAZKXM010000097.1:0-6893 GCA_964556785.1 uncultured Bacteroides sp.
ATGCGGCTTTCGATTCGTTTGTCGGACCGGTTGCTGTTGTGCCCGGTTTTATCTCTACTGATTCAGAATCAGGTGAGATAACTAACCTCGGTCGTGGCGGCAGCGACTATACAGCGGCCATTCTTGCTGCGGCCCTCAATGCACGCATTCTTGAGATATGGACAGATGTCGATGGATTTATGACTGCCGATCCGCGAATCATTGACACGGCATACGTTATTGACCGGATGTCGTTTATCGAAGCGATGGAACTTTGCAATTTCGGCGCAAAGGTCATCTATCCTCCAACGATCTATCCTGTTTTCCATAAGAATATTCCTATCATCATCAAAAACACATTCAATCCTTCAGCACCGGGAACTCTCGTAAGCGATCAGGTTAAAGCTGAAAGCAGTGAGATTCCGGTTAAGGGATTGTCGTCGATCAACGACACATGCCTTGTCACGCTTACAGGCATGGGGATGGTTGGTAGCACAGCTCTCAACTCCCGTATTTTCAATGCTCTTGCCAGCCGTGGAGTGAGTGTGTTTATGGTCAATCAGGGCTCAACAGAAAATGTAACCTCGTTCGCTGTAAAGAACGAGGCGTCCGAAAAGGCTCTGAAAGCTCTTAATGAAGAATTTTCAGAGGAACTATCGTCAGGTCTTATTTCCGACATCTCTGCCCAGGGTGATCTTGCAACGATCGCGATTGTCGGTGAACGGATGAAAAACAATGTCACCATTGCCGGAAAGGTTTTCAATACATTGCGCCGCAGTGGTATTCCTGTCAGCGCCTTCTCGCATGGAAGCTCGGAAACGAATATTTCGTTTGTAACCGAACTTGCTGTTATGAAGCGGGCTATGAAGTTGATTCACGACAATCTGTTCCTCGCTGACGGCAATCAGTTTGAAATCCATCTCTATGGCGACGGGCGTCTTGCTCAGGAGTTTATCAAATCACTAAGTGACGCAGATAAACACCACAGTGTAACACGTCACACCGCCGACGACGACTTTACGCAGACCGCCTGCCTCGAAAACAGCATCATTGTTGATTGTTCACAAAATCAGTTGATGAGCTGCTGCTATTCCAAGGCTATTGACCTTGGAGTGCCTGTAGTGACAGCTAACCGTCAGGCTGCATTTACGGATGAGCGGATAATCGCTGATTCGGCGATTATGCCCGGTGCACCGGTTTTGTCGGTCATCCGTGAATTGGAAGCCGGTGGAGAGACAATCGAGAAGATTGAGGCCACGTTTGCTGAAAGTGAGGCTGGTCAGCTTCTCGAAAAGTTAACCGGCATGAAAGTTGAGCCATTGTCAGGGGCTGCCGACACTGTCAGGATTACATCCACACACCATCGCAAAAACCGAATCGAGCTCTCCTGCAGGGCTGATGATCTTACAGCTGCAACTGCCGTCAG
Organism: uncultured Bacteroides sp.; assembly: GCA_964556785.1. GTDB lineage: Bacteria > Bacteroidota > Bacteroidia > Bacteroidales > Muribaculaceae > CAG-1031. Next base: position 1,406 of record CAZKXM010000097.1, read on the forward strand.
TCTGCTGATGGACATAGATAGCATAACAGGACGTTTTCCCGCGACATGAACTATTACAGCACATCAGGTTCCGCTCCCAACGTAGGGCTCCGTGAGGCGGTTTTCACCGGAAAAGCACCTGACGACGGTCTTTACATGCCGTCACGGATACCGTTGTTGCCGAATGCGTTCTTCAACAACATTCAGGACATGACGGTTGCTGAGATCGCCTACGTTGTTGCGAATACACTGTTCAGCGCCGAGGTTGACTCTGAGATATTGAGCAAGATCGCCTCAGATGTATTTACGTTTGATGTGCCTTTACGAAAAATCAACGCTAACATTGCTGCACTCGAACTGTATCACGGCCCGACAGGATCGTTTAACGATATAGGAGCGAGATTCCTATCCGGACTTCTCGCACATCTAAATCCGGATCTGTCGCGCCCCGTCAACTTCCTTATGGCAACGTCAGGAGATTCAGGAGCGGCAGTGGCCCGAGCACTGCATAATCAGCCTGGTGCGCGTGTAACCGTACTCTTTCCTTCACGCCGACTTTCATCCCTTCAGCTCGCTCAGCTTTCAACTCTCGGCGGAAACGTTACCGCTGTGGAGGTATCCGGCACGCTCGACGACTGCCGCAACATGGTCGACAATATCTTCGCTAACCGCCAGCTTGTGGAGCAGGCCAGGCTGACACCGGCAAGCTCAGTAAATATAGCCCGGTTTCTTCCTCAGATATTTTATTATTTCCATGCCTACGCGCTCCTGCGCTCACAGGGCGATAAACGAAGCCCGGTCATTGCACTTCCGGGAGGAAACCTGGGCAATCTCGCATCAGGGCTCGTGGCCAAGCGCATGGGGCTACCTATCGGGAGGTTTATAGTAACAACAAAGGCTGAATCGGCTTTTGTAAACTATCTCGAGAATGGCGATTACAGTGCCGACGATAGTGTAGCAACGCGTTATTCGTCGATCGATGTGCGCCGTCCATCAAATTTTCCGAGAATTGTTTCGCTGTATCAGGATGACCCTGAAGCGCTTAGGCGTGATGTTAAAGGTCGTCCCGTTACCGACTTGGAGATGGAGCAAGCCATCGCTTCGGCCAAAGCAAGAGGCTATGAAACCGAGGGAAGCAGCGCAGCCGCATGGATGGCTCTCGAAGAGTCGGTTGACCCAACCACAGAAACAGGCCTCTTTCTTAACATTTCGGCGCCTGAGAACTATTCCGATCAGCCGGTATCAGAAAAAGCAGCCCGCATGATCGAACGTTCAGGCCGCGTCCTGAAGATCGGGCGCAGCCAGGCAGCCCTAAAGAACTTTTTACTGTCAACAGTTTAATCACTAATACAAATTATGACTATGTCTAACAAACGTAACCTCAAGAAGTATATAGCAGTAGTGTGCGGAGACCTCGCCGCTCAGTGTATCATGGCCGCCAACCTCATCAAGGGTGTCGACATCAAAAAGATGAATGAACTCGTTGTAAAGATCGCTATGCTCCAAGACAACGCAATGCGCAAAGTGACTGTGGCCTTCGACAAGCAGCCCAAGGATTTTGAGTCAATGAAAGCATACCACAAAGCACATCGCGCATATTATCACGCAGCCTACAAGTCGCTCAACGAATCGTTCCGCAAGAGCGTGGAGGAAATTATCAGCGAAATGAACGCAGCCCTTCCCAAGAAAGCGTGAACTTAGCGGGAAGAATCCTGAAGTTATTCGGATGGTCGGTGGAGATAACTGTCCCCGACTATCCGAAATGCATTATTTGTGTCGCGCCTCACACAAGTAACTGGGATTTCGTGCTGGGAAAACTCGCCTACGCTTCTGTAGGCCGGCACGCAGGATTTCTGATGAAGGAGGCGTGGTTTTTCTTTCCTCTCGGCCTTATCTTTAAGGCGATCGGCGGCATACCCGTGCCCAGACGCAGAGGATCGTCACTGGTTGACGAAGTTGCGGCAAGGTTTGATTCATCTGAAAGATTGGCCGTAGCCATAACCCCAGAAGGAACCCGGAGCCGCACATCGCAGTGGCGCACCGGCTTTTTGCGCATAGCCGTTAAAGCCAACGTGCCTGTTGTGCTTGGCGTGATCGATTTTCCAACCAAACGGATCATGATTAAAAATGAATTCACGCCCACTACCGATATCGAGGTCGACATGAAGGCGATCAAAGCCTTTTACAGGCCCTATCAGGGGAAATATCCTGAAAAATTTACAACTGACTGAACCTTCCACCTATGTCAGAGTCAACAGATGAAATGAAGATAGCGGTTTTCCCGCTTGATATTCAATACGCTGATCCATCGGCAAATCTCAGATCCATTCTTGATCGTGAAATTGAGCCTGACACACGGCTACTCGTTCTGCCCGAGCTTTTTTCAACGGGATTCATCAAGAATCCGGAGAAGCAAGCCCTATTGGCAGAAACCGACGACGGGCCCACATTGACAGCTCTCAGGGAATACGCTAATCGGAATAACATTGCTGTAGCCGGCACATTCTTGTCAGGCAAAGCCCCCGGACCCTATTTCAACCGCGCTTTCTTCATAAGCCCTGACGGAGCGGCTATTTTTTACAACAAACATCATCTGTTCACCTATAGCGGAGAAGACAAAGTGCTCGCTGCCGGCTCCGAACAGTCGCCTGTTATCGATTACCTGGGGTGGAAGATAAAGCTGATGGTTTGTTACGACCTGCGGTTCCCAGTCTGGAGTCGCAACTGCGGTCTCGAATATGACATGATTCTCTATCCCGCTAATTGGCCAGATGCACGTCAATTTGCATTCCGCCACCTTTTGATAGCGCGAGCCATCGAGAATCAGGCCGTTGTAATCGGGGCAAACAGGGGTGGGAGTGACCCCTGGGGAAACTACCCGGCCGAAATGTGCAGCGTTGTCGACTGGCGAGGAAATTCAGTAGGCCAGGTTAGAAACGGGATTTTGTATGCCAGTCTCTCGCATCAGAAGCTCGACGAGTTCCGCGCCAAATATCCCTTCCATCTCGACGCCGACAATTTCACCATCAACTGAAACCGTTCACATCAAAACAGAAGTGCATCCATAAGCCACACTCGCTCATGGATGCACTTCAACTATCTATTCCCTTAAGGTCTTCTAAATCTGCTGTCTCAACTCAAGCATGTCCTCAGGTTGTAGAGGCGTGTACGGTCCATCTTTTACTTCGAAGATTGTTGAAGGTGTGATCACCTCAACTCCGTGCCATTGTCCTGCAGGAATCTGAACGCCGTAATTGCCGATTGTCGGATCAAGATGGTAGCATTCAACTCGATCACCATTATCGTTGTAGAATATCACATTCATCCTTCCTCTGAGCAGAATATATGTCTCGGCCGTATGATTATGGCGATGTACAGGCAATGAGGTTCCCGGTAACAGCACGTTTATCAATCGTTGAGCCTTCGCATCAAGGCTATCGTGCAGATTGAAGTTCATGCGTAAACGAGGACTTTCTTCTGCCTTCAAAGTGACATTATCGAGGAGCAGATTATCGAGCATCATGACTTTATTGCTTTTGATTTGAGATATTCTTCATGAAGATGGTAATTCTTCTTCATAAAGAGCAGATAAGCCCCTGCCAAAACCACTATAACTAAACCAAGATAGATATAATGGTTGATCGGCAGATAAATTATTCCGGCAGATATGAATAGCTGAGCAGCCATATAGAACGATGCTACAGCCGTATGAGGGATTTTCAGTTCGTTAGCCATAATCTGGTAGGCATGCTTGCGATGGGCCTCTCCAAGGTTTTCGTGCAGCCTGATGCGGTGACAGATAGTGAGGATGGCATCAGCGCCATACACCGCAAGAAAAACAATATATGATATATCCTTAGTCTTGAGTATCAGTAAACCTAACGCAAACAATAGAATAAACGCAATAGAAATCGAACCGACATCACCGGCAAAGCATTTTGCCTTCTTTCGGAAATTGAAGAAACAGAATATTAAAAGGCTTAGTCCCACAACATATAGGAATGGCTGACTGATGAATCCGTATCTGCTGTTTAACAACATCATCGGAAGGAGCACCGCAATGGAATATCCCCCTGTAATTCCGTTGATACCGTCCATAAAGTTATATGCGTTAATAATACCGACACATACAATCAGCGCAACCAAAACCATCCACCAGTCCTGAAGATTAAGGATGCCGAACTGATAGAACATCATGAACATGGCAGTGAACTGAACAATGAGTCTCACACTGTCAGGCAATGAACGGATATCGTCGGCAAAGCTGATAAGCCCAACGAGAGTTAATCCGATAATAAACCATAGGTATGTTACACCGAAGAAAGCTGCATATAGCCACACCGCAACGAGAAAGATTATTCCGCCGCCACGTAAAACGATGGTTTTGTGAGAACTACGCAGGTTGGGTTTATCAATGATGTTAAACTTATCGGCTACACGAAAGTATAGCAATTCAACCATCATTAAAATGATAGCTATCAGAAGATATAACATGACATTTCGGATTTACGAAATCTTAAAGGACGAAAGGACGTCAGATGGTTGCCATCCCAATTCCTCTTTTGCCTTTCTGTTGCTGAATGTCAACGATTTAGTTATTTTAGAGAGTTTCAGTGAGTTGATCGGAGCTGCCGATCCCATGAAATCTCCAATTTTTGCACAGACTTTAGCGAACCAAAGCGGCACGCTGATAACTCTCTTTCCGCCAAGTTGAAGCGAAATGCACTTCTCTAACTGCCTGAAAGAAGGCTGGCTGTCATCACAAACATTGAATATCCCGCATTTATCGCTCAGCCGATCAATCAGTACGGGTAGATCCTGAACCATCAATACGCTCTTTCTCGCTTTCCCTCCACTGATACTCAGATATTTACCTGATTTAATGCCGGAAATCATAGCGCCGAGATTTCCGGGAGGATTTGGTCCGGCAATAAGAGAGGGCCTGATGATACCAAGATTGACACTGTTCCTTTCACACCATTCCATCAGAAACTGTTCAGCTTTAATCTTACTTAAAGCATAGGGAGTGGTGCCGTTTAACGGATGGTTTTCATCAATGTCCTCTCCTTCATCACACCCGTAGACAGCCACTGTCGAGACAAAAATAAATGACTTCGGTACACCGACCTTTTCCAAAGCGGCACAGAGATTCATTGTCCCTTGATAATTGATATCGTAAAACGATTGGATCTCCTCCGGCGTTTTCGGAATAACATGTGCTTTACCGGCAGCATGGAAAACCAGATCGAACCTCCCTTTGAATGAAGGCACATCTTCGGAGAGATTCACTTTTACGTCATCATCATCGGTTATACCGCACAATGTAACTTCATATTTCTCACGGAGTTTTGGAACGATGTTTCTCCCGAGAAATCCGGTTCCGCCGGTAACAAGCAGTTTCATACTATTAAATGAAGTTATCGAACTGGCTGATAAAAGAGGCTGCAATCAGTCTTTGCGCCACACCATTTTGTTGATGACGGTGACGTATGACTGGATGATCTTGACG
>CAZKXM010000098.1:0-6296 GCA_964556785.1 uncultured Bacteroides sp.
TCACCGTCGCTGCGCACGGGCTGTATGTTGCGCTCACGCCTCGCGGAGCCTCGAAAGTTCTCGTCAGGTAACCGATCCTTATAAAAGTTCCTGTTCCGGCTGCATTGTTTCGATGCGGCCGGAATTTTTATAAAATTTCTTTTGGAAATTAAAAGAAATATAAATACTTTTGTTGCGAAATGATTTTGCATAGAAACGAAACCGCGGAACATTACAACGCAAAACCGTGTGAACTTCCAAAATCGTTTCATCGTTGATAATTCCGGCTCGGGTGGAGACACACCTCCCTTCGCAATCTTCTTATCTCAAACAGACACTCGCCATAATGAAGAAACTTGACAAACACTATGACGTGATTATCATCGGAGGCGGTGCCACCGGCGCCGGCACCGCCCGCGACTGCGCCCTGAGGGGTCTGAAGGTGCTTCTGGTCGAACGTTTCGACTTCACCGCCGGTGCCACAGGCCGAAACCACGGGCTTCTTCACAGCGGCGCCCGTTATGCCGTGACCGACGGCGAGAGCGCCAGCGAGTGCATTAAGGAAAACATGATTCTCCGCAAGATCGCGCGCCATTGTGTGGAAGACACCGGCGGCCTCTTCATCACCCTGCCTGAAGACGATCTTGCCTATCAGAAGCTTTTTATCGAAAAATGCCGCGAGGCCGGAATCGATGCCGAGGCGATCGACCCGGCTCTGGCCCGCAGGATCGAGCCGTCGGTCAACCCCGCGCTGATAGGTGCGGTGAAGGTTCCCGACGGCGCTGTCGATCCCTTCCGGCTCACAACGGCCAACGTCATCGATGCGCGCCGTCATGGTGCCGATGTGCTGACCTATCACGAAGTGGTGAGGTTTCTGCGCACGGGCAACCGTATTGAAGGAGTCGTTATGCGTGATGTCCACACCGGCGAAGAGACAGAAGCCTTCGGCAGCGTGGTGGTTAACGCCGCGGGCATCTGGGGCCATTTGGTTGCTAAAAAAGCCGGTGTGGACATCAACATGTTTCCCGCCAAGGGTTCGCTGCTCATTTTTGGCCACCGGGTCAACAACACGGTGATAAACCGTTGCCGAAAGCCGGCCAATGCCGATATCCTCGTGCCGGGCGACACAATCTGCCTCATCGGAACCACAAGCGACCGCATTCCGTTTGATCAGATCGACAATATGGAGGTGACCCCCGAGGAGGTCGACGTGCTCATCCGCGAGGGCGAGAAGCTTGCCCCGTCGCTCGCCACAACCCGCATCCTCAGGGCTTATGCCGGCGTGCGTCCACTCGTGGCGAGCGACGACGATCCCACAGGCCGCTCCATTTCGCGCGGAATCGTGTGTCTCGACCATGCAAAGCGCGACGGTCTCGAAGGCTTTGTCACTATCACCGGCGGTAAGCTGATGACCTATCGCCTTATGGCTGAATGGGTAACCGATCTGGTGTGTGAAAAGCTCGGGGTGACCGACCGCAAGTGCACCACCGCCGACACTCCTCTCCCCGGCTCCGAACATCCCGTAGAGGAGCAGAAGAATGAACGAGGCGACCATCCGTCGCGCCAGCACATCATTGAGCTCCCGACCGAGCAACTGGCTGCCGAAAGCCGCCACGGCACCCTCACCGAGGAGATACGCTGGGCCACACCCGGCGACGATGCCCTGGTGTGTGAGTGCGAGCAGGTGAGCGTCGGCGAGGTGGAGTTTGCTATCGAGAAGCTCCACGTGCATAATCTGATAAACCTGCGCAGGCGCACCCGCCTCGGCATGGGAACCTGTCAGGGGCAGCTTTGCGCATGCCGTGCAGCCGGACTTCTCGACAAGGCCGACCACTGCGCCGAGCGTGCCATTGCCGATCTTTGCAACTTTGTCAACGAGCGCTGGAAAGGCATGTATCCCGTGGCATGGGGCGACACTGTTTCCGAGATTCAGTTCACCCAATGGATCTATGCCGGGGTTGCGGGCCTTGATGAATTTGTTGCCGCGACCGACCACGAGACAATGCACCAGTAATTCCACCCACTCACCCCCCACTTAACCAATGAAGTTTGACACTGTCATCATAGGCGGAGGCCTGAGCGGCCTCACAGCAGGTATAGAACTCGCCCGCGCCGGGCGGAAAACCGCCATCGTTTCGGCCGGTCAGAGCGCTCTTCATTTCAGCTCGGGCTCAATGGAGCTCCTTGGCTACGATGAATCACACAATCCCGTAGAAAATCCTCTCGATGCTATCCGCACACTCCCCCAAGAGCATCCCTATTCGCTCATGGGCTACGACAATGTTGTGAGCCTTATAGGCCGCGTCGCGCCATTGATGGCGGAGTGTGGCATCGCCGTCAAAGGATCGGCCGACCGCAACCACTGGCGAATCACTCCCGTAGGGCAGATGAAGCCCGCATGGCTTTCGATCGAAGACTATCTGGTGCTCGACTCCCCCCATGAGTTCCCGTGGAAGAAAGTGGCGCTGGTTAACATCGACGGATTCCTTGATTTCTTCCCGCGTTTCCTGCTCACGGCTTTTGACCGTCTGGGTGTGGAATGCGTCACCGCATCGGTAACCGTGCCGCAGATCCAGCATCAGCGCGAAAGCACCACCGAGATGCGCGCCACCAACATTGCTCGTGTGCTTCATGGCGAGGGAATCGGTCTGCTGGCCGACAAGCTCAATGCGCTCGACCCGTCGGCCGAGGCTATTCTGCTGCCGGCGGTTGTGGGGTTCGACGATTTCTCAGCTGCCCGCCGCCTTCGTGAGCTTGTGAAGCGCCCGCTGCGCTACATGACCACCATGGGCACTTCTGTTCCAGGCGTGCGCGCTCAGATAATGATGCAGAAACACTTCCGTCAGCTTGGCGGAGCCTTTATGCTCGGCGACACAGTGGTGAAAGGCACGTGGAACGCCGACGGCACGCGGCTGCTGAATGTCGAGACAGCCAATTTCGGGCGCGACACTCTCGAAGCTGATCATTTTATCTTTGCCGGAGGCAGTTTCTTCAGCCATGGCCTCAACTCCACACCGGCGGGAATCTTCGAGCCCGTGCTCGGCCTCGATGTCGATGCTCCTACCGATCGCTCGATGTGGTTTGACAAAGATATATTCAAGCCGCAACCTTATATGAAATATGGCCTCAAGGTCGATTCAGGGCTTCATGCCGCTCATGGCGGCCGCCGGGTCGACAATGTTATCGTGACAGGCGCTTCGCTTCCGGGGGCCGACGCCCTGCGCGAAGGCTCGGGAGCAGGCATTTCATTGCTCACTGCCCTCTTTGCAGCCGATGCCATACTCAATCAAAGCAAGTAACCACCTCCGCCACACACTCAACTATGGATTATCAGCAGGTCAACATTAGCGAAAATAATTTCGAGAAGTGTACGAAGTGTACTGTCTGCACTGTCTACTGCCCGGTGACGGCCGTCAACCCCGACTATCCCGGCCCTAAGCAGGCAGGCCCTGATGGCGAACGTTTCCGCCTGAAAAAGCCGATGTTTTACAACGAGGCGCTCAAATATTGCCTCAATTGCAAGCGTTGTGAGGTTGCTTGCCCCTCTAACGTGAAGATCGGCGACATCATTCAGGCTGCCAGAATCAAATACAGCACCAAGCGCCCGTCGCTGCGCGACACAATCCTTGCATCGACCGACCTCATGGGTAGTATGGCCACTCTGGCCGCGCCCGTTGTCAACGGGGTGCTCCGCCTCAAGCCGGTGAAGAAGATAATGGATGCGACAATGCGCATCGATGCCCACCGCACATTCCCACGCTATGCCGGCGAGAAGTTTGTCACATGGTATCGGCGCCATGCTGCTGAGGCACAGAAACAGTTCCCCCGCATGGTGACCTATTTCCACGGTTGCTATGTCAACTACAACAATCCTGCCCTTGGTCGCGATCTCATGACGGTGATGAATGCCGTCGGTTATGGCGTTATGCTACTCGAGAAAGAGCGCTGCTGCGGCGTAGCAAAGATTGCCAACAGGCTTATCAAGGAGGCTACGCGCGACGCTGAAATCAACCTCACGTCAATCCGGGAGGCGGTCGAAACGCGTCACACACAGGTGATTGCAACGAGCTCTACCTGCACCTTCACCATGCGCGACGAGTATCCCCATCTGCTCCATCTCGATAATGCCACCGTCAGAGACGACATCATGCTCGCCACCAAGTTTATCTACGAGTTGCTCGAAGACGGAAAGATAAAATTTGTGTTCCGGCCCGATTTCAGATTGAAGGTGGCCTATCACACACCATGTCACATGGAGAAGCTCGGCTGGACCTACTATTCCACATCCATCCTGCGCATGATTCCCGGGGTCGAACTCACACTTCTCGACTCCCGCTGTTGCGGAATTGCCGGAACCTACGGCTTCAAAAAAGAAAACTATGCTTATTCTCAGGCAATCGGTGAGCCGCTGTTCGATCAGATACGTCAGATCAATCCCGAACTGGTGGCAACCGACTGCGAGACATGCCGCTGGCAGATTGAGATGTCGACCGGCTATGCCGTGGAGAATCCGGTCACCGTTCTCGCCCGGGCGCTCGATATCGAGGCAACCCGCCGCGCCAATGGCCTTGCCTGATTTATGCAGAATTGCTATCTTTCGCAGAAATAATAAATCGATTAACCCAATTTAATATCACAATGGCAAGATTCTTAGCCCCACCCCCTCACCTTCCTGAGCAGACAGGACCCGCGGCCGACGCAAAATACCGGCGGTTGCGCGTTCAGGTGTTCACCGGATCGTTTGTCGGTTATGCCGCGTTCTATCTGGTGAGAAACAACTTCTCGATGGCGATGCCCGCGCTCGAGACTCTCGGCATCCACAAAGTTGAACTCGGCACCGTCATGGCGATGAACGCCATCGCCTATGCACTCTCAAAATTCCTTATGGGAAGCGTCAGCGACCGTTCAGACGCCCGCAAGTTCCTCCCCCTCGGCCTTATTCTGGCAGCGCTGTCAATGGCTTTCATGGTTGTTCCGGTAACAGCCCTCGATCTGGTTAACAATCCCGGTAACAAGATTTGGGCACTCGTTATCCTCGGTGCGCTCAACTTCCTTGTCGGCTGGTTTAACGGTATGGGCTGGCCCCCGTGTGGCCGCGTCATGACCCATTGGTTCAGCCAGCGCGAACGTGGCACGATGATGTCGATCTGGAACTGCGCCCACAATGTCGGCGGCGCGCTCGTAGGCCCCATGGCAACCTACGGTGCCCTCTGGTTCGGATCATGGTTCTTCGGAGCCAATAAAGATCTCTATCTTCTGGTGGGTGCATTCATTTTCCCGGCTGCTGTAGCAGTGCTGGTAGCTATCATAGCCTACTGCCTGTTGCGCGACACCCCGCAGTCGTGCGGACTCCCCTCGGTTGAAAAGTGGCGTAACGATTATCCCAAAAACTATAGCGAGAAGAGCGAGCAGGTGCTCACAACTAAGGAGATCTTCTTCAAATATGTGTTCCCCAACCGCTTCCTGTGGTTCATCGCTTGCGCTAACGCGTTTATTTATATGGTGCGCTATGGCGCTCTCAACTGGGCTCCGACACTCTTGACCAACGCCGGTTTTGACATCACACAGGCCGGTTGGGCATATTTCGCATTTGAATTCGCAGCCATCCCCGGCACACTTTTCTGCGGCTGGCTTAGCGATAAAGTGTTCAAAGGCCGTCGCGCCCTCCCCACAATCATCTTCATGGCTGCCATCATTGTGTTCCTTGTGTTCTACTGGCAGTTCTACACCAACCTCACCATTGCTCTGGTGTGTCTGATCGCCATCGGTTTCCTTATCTATGGTCCCGTCATGCTTATCGGAGTTCAGGCGCTCGACCTCGCTCCGAAGAATGCCGCCGGCACCGCCGCTGGTCTCACCGGTTTCTTCGGTTATTTCTTCGGCACCGCCATCCTCGCAAATATGCTTATTGGCTATGTGGCCGACGCCGCCGGATGGGGCTGGACATTTATCCTTCTTATCGGAGCATGCGTACTGTCAATCTTCTTCATGGGTCTTACATATAAGGAAGAGCAGCATCTGGTCAACAAATAATCATTCGCTCGATAATCCTCAGTCGACATGGAAAAGTTTCCCGATAACGGAGCTTTTCCATGTCGGTTTTTTTGTGCTGAGGGGTGCGTTTGCGAATGTTTCCCGCAGCCGGGAGTGAGCCGGAGGGTGCGTTAGCGAATTTTAACATAGGGGGATAGTGCGGGAAATCAGGCGGTTGGGTGGATTGCGGCGGAGAGGCGTGAAAATTTTTTGCTGAAAAGTTTGGATGGAACGGGAAGAATGTCTACCTTTGCACTCGCTTTTGAGCGGAGGCTCGGCGAAAG
>CAZKXM010000099.1:0-6166 GCA_964556785.1 uncultured Bacteroides sp.
CACCTCCCCTTCCTCGTTTATCTGATTCCTCTTGTATCGCTGGTTCTGATTCCGTTCCTGCGCAAGATTCCGCAGAGCGACTATGCAGCAACTCCTGCCGCATCGACCGACAAGAGTAGCGCAACCGCGGCTGCAACCGCTGTTCCGGCTGTGGATGCCGACGGATTCTCAACTGCCGGACAGACCGTGAAAGGCGGCTTCTACGTTGGACGTACGATATGGTTGCTGCTGGCCTACTTCTTCTTCGTGTTCGCCACATCGGTTCCGGCTTACTATCTGCCTAACCTGATGCCGCAGTATCACATGTCGACCGAGGAAGTGTCGACCGTCACCTCGATCTTCTATCTGGCCATGTTTGCGATCGGCCTGATCGTGACGGCAGTGATGAAGGCGTTCCGCAAAACGACATTTATCTTCGCAACGGCAATGATTGTTGGCGGCATGATAATGTTTGTCACCACCCACACCTTCGGTCTCTTCATCGTGGCGGCTGCACTCGTCGGCCTGGGCAACGGACTGGCACAGCCTATCTTCTACACCAAGGCTACTGAGGTTGTGGAGAACGACAGCAAGTCGACCCTCTCGCTGGCCTACCTGCAGGTTGCCAACTATGTCGCTATCTCGCTCGTTCCGGTGATCATCAACTTCGCCGCCGACATCTTCGGCCAGAAGGGCAATCTGTTCCCGTTTATCTTCGTGCTCGCCGCAACCGTTCTGGTGTTCGTGTTCGTGATTATCCGCGTGCGTCACTTTGTGTTCGGCATCAGCAAGAACTATTATGAATAATTGACATCAATATTAACTCTCCTAAAAACATACAGTTATGTCACAGACAAAACCCCGTATCCTGATTATTTACACCGGCGGAACCATCGGCATGGTGGAAACGCCCAACGGACTCCAGCCTTTCGATTTCTCACACCTGATGGACAATGTGCCTAAGGTGGGCAATCTGGGCTACGATATCGAGAGCGTGCAGTTTCCCCAGCCTATCGACTCGTCAAACATGAATCCCTCTTACTGGGGACAGATTGCGAAGGATATCGCCGACCGTTACGACGACTTTGACGGATTCGTAGTGCTCCACGGCACCGACACCATGGCCTACACCGCATCGGCCCTCGCATTCATGCTGCGCAACCTGCGCAAGCCAGTGGTGATCACCGGTTCGCAGCTCCCTATCGGCGACACCCGCGAGGATGGTACCGAAAACCTTATCTCAGCCCTGCAGGTTGCAGCTGCCAAGGATGATAACGGCGACCCGATGATCCAGGAGGTTGTGATTTCGTTCCAGGACTATATTGTGCGCGGTTGCCGCTCAACCAAGTTCACCTCAACAGGCTTCCATGCCTTCAAGAGCTTCAACTATCCCAACCTCGGCACGATCGACCTGCACATCGACTATGCGAAGCCCTATCTGCTGCGCCACGACACCGAGCTGCCGCTCGACCCGTTCTACTCGATGGATCCGAACATCCTGGTGATGTGGCTCTATCCCGGTATCACCGAGCAGGTTGTGAAATCGCAGCTGGCAACTCCGGGCATCAAGGGTGTTGTGTTGCGCACGTTCGGCGCCGGCAACGCTCCCACCGAGCAATGGTTTTTGGACGCTCTGACCGACGCCGTTAACCGCGGCCTGATTATCTTCAATGTCACCCAGTGTCTCAACGGCGGTGATGAGCAGAAGCGCTACTACACCGGCGACATGCTTGCCAAGGCCGGAGTGATCTCGGGTTACGACATCACTGTGGAAGCCGCCGTCACCAAGATGATGTATCTGCTCGGCAGCGGTATGACAGCCGACCAGGTAAAGCAATATCTCACCGTGCCGATGGTTGGCGAGATGACTGTTGAATAAGCTCACTCCTGACTCTCCGAAGTCAACAAAATATTCAGCGGGACGCTCTCGATATGAGGACGTCCCGCTGATTTTTGTTTTCGGGATCAGGATGATGCCGCTTGCAAGCGACAACCTTTCCGTGATTATTTCTTCTTACGGTTGCCGTAGCGGCTCATGAACTTGTCGACGCGGCCTGCTGTATCGACGAGCTTCTGCTTGCCGGTGAAGAAGGGGTGGCTCGACGAGGTGATTTCCAGCTTTACCAGGGGATAGGTAACACCGTCAATCTCAATAGTTTCCTTTGAAGCAACAGTTGAACGGGTGATGAACACTTCTTCATTCGACATGTCTTTGAAGACCACTTCACGATAATTGGAAGGATGGATATCTTTCTTCATATTGAGGTTTTTTAATTTTCGATGATAATAAATTCCGCGCTGGTAAGGCGCATCATTTGGTAATGGCGCTGCAAATTTACGGTTTATTTTTCACTACGCCAACAAATTCTGATCAAAAAAATCTCACTTTACCAGAATCTTTTGTGCTGTAGAGCCGGCAACGGCAATATAGATTCCGGGGGTGGCGACCTCGATCGAACTTCCCTCGGCCACGGCTACGCCCTGGAGGGTGTAGAGACGCAGCGGAGCGCCTGCGGCGGTGAGCACACGCCCCTGCAGGGTGATCAGGCTGTCGGCAGCATCGACAGTGTCGATGCCTACGCCTTTGGTGAGCATCAGCAGGGTTGCGTCGAGCGTCTCGGGGTCGATGGTTAGCCGCACAACAGGGAATGTGCCGTTGATATACATGTTTTCTGACCCGGCTCCGCGTGTGAGCTCAAAGAGTTCGTCGGGCTTGGGATTGACACCTCCTGACGTACCGTAATTCACCGTCTTCCAATCCTTATCGGCGATCTTGAACTGAGAATCGAGAGTCACGTCGTAGATCTCATAGACTCCGGGGGTTGACGTTGATTCGAACTCCCACTCGTCGAGCGGCGCCCAGCCGGTCATTTCGCCGCGGATATAGATTCCGCTTGAACGGTCGGCAGGATTGGCAACGTCCCACTTGTCGCAAAGCCACTTCACACGGTTTTTCCACAGGGCAATGATTTCGGATGCCTTGGCAGCCTCATCGCTGTTGGCATACTCGGGCCAGCGCTGTGCATCGGCTTCAACGGCCTTGGCAATACGGGCCGCATAAGCTCTGATGAATTCGGGCACCGAGGCATAGTGGTCGGCAAGGAAACGCTCGAACGCGCTCTTGTAGGCCTCCTGAAATGCCGTGAACTTCACCACCTGGGGAATCCATGTCTGATGCCAGTGAGAGTTGTACATGAAGTCACCGTTTTCGCGCAGATAAACGCTGCCTGAGTCCCACACGGGACCCCACGTCCACTTCTGCTCCTGACCCTGATTACGGTAAAAATAGCAGCTTCCGTGGAATGATTCGAAGTTGTCGAGCATCTCCTCCACCACATAGTAGGCCGCGAGTGATTCCTTGTCGACAAGCGTTTCCCAGTCGGTCGACGCAGGATCTGTCTGATAAAACGCATCGTTGATCGCCTCCATCTGGCTGACAAGGAAGTTGCGCTGGGCGGTGGAGAGTACCTCGGGCGATTTGTAGGTTATGCGCAGGGTGCTTCCGTCGCCCTCGGTGAGCTGTATCTGGTCGGGGTCGTCGTAGTTGTCGATCTCCAGCAGCCAGCCGCCGGTGACGTCGGTATCGCTGTCATCCGCCTGTTCGACGATGTTGACACGGTCCTTATCGACACGGATTGTCTCGGTGAGGAAGTAGAGGCCGATATAGTTGCCGTTGAGCACCACCTCGACCGGGCGCTCGGCGGGAGTCCATGCAAGGCCGCAGAGCTGAGACAGGTGGAACATAAGCGGCGATCGCAGAAATCCGAGCCGGTCGTCGGCATTGGCCATCAGGGCCCAGTGCTTGCTCTTGTTCATGCCGAGCATTGGTTGTTTGTCGGCGAGTTTCAGCCGGTAGGGCTTTTTCTGAAACCCGGTCCATGTGTAATTGCCGCGACCACGGATCTGCATGACCTTGGGGTTTTCTTTCGTGCCGATGGCCTCAACCGATGCGTCGCCCATCGGGTCGAGCCAGTATTTTGTGTTGTCGACATAAACTTCCTTTGAGTCGATAGGCTTATGGTCGGGCGTTTCGATATACAGCACCGGGAGGGTGCCTGAAGGATTGACGGCCAAGGCGGCCACCGATGCGGTGAGCAACACCAGCGATGCAAGTGATTTTTTCAATGTTCTGTTCATGATGTTGATATAATCTTCTATGTCAGAGAAAGTAAGCAGGCTGTTTTTATAGAATGCAGTCACTCCCGCACGGCCTTGAGGGCCGATGCGGGAGTTAACTGATTTAGATGTTTCGGTTGACTGGCTTTAACTAAGCCTGTCGTCCTTTTATTCGAATTCAATGATAGGCTGATCGGTAGCGATCACGTCGTCGACATTGACGAGGATGCGCTTAACCTTACCGCTCTTGTCGCTTGAAAGGTCGTTCTCCATCTTCATGGCCTCGTAAACCATCACGGTGTCACCGGCTTTCACAGTGTCGCCGGCCTTCACCTTCACTTCGAGGATGCGGCCGCCCATGGGAGCTTTCAGAGTGGGTCCGGTGATAGCATCGCTCTCCTTCTTGGCTTCGGGAGCGGGAGCGGCTTCAGCCTTGGGAGCCTTTGCGGCTTCGGCAGCCTTAGCGGCTTCAAATTCTTCCTGACGGCGACGGCGGAGGAAGCCATTGGCAACGTTGGGAAGGAGCTCGAGAAGGAGATATTCTTCGTTGTTTGAAGCGAGCTTCACGCCACCGAATTCCTCAACAACGGGATTCTCGGGTTTCTTGTACTTGGTGACGTCGTAAGCAGTTTCAACGGGGCTGCCGGTGATCTTCTCGCGGAATGCGGGATCGATGGCAACGGGAGTCTTGCCGTATTCACCCTTAACGAGCGAGATGAACTGATTGGAAGCGTTTGAATAGTCGGGGTTGCCTTTCTTGCGGTCGATGGCGAGGAACACTGCCTGCGAGCCTACAATCTGGCTTGTGGGAGTAACCAGAGGCACCAGACCGGCATCGCGGCGCACCTTCGGGATCAGCTTCATGGCGTCTTCGAGAAGATCCTCGCTCTTGAGGGCCTTGAGCTGAGCAACCATGTTGGAGTACATACCGCCGGGAACCTCAGCAAACTTCACGATTTCGTTGGGTTTCGGGAAACCGAAATATGCCTCGATCTTGTGGCATGCGTCGAGCAGGCCGGCCTCGTCGTTAGCCTTGGCGCAAGCGATAGCCTTGTCGAACAGAGCGTCGATCTCTGCGGGGAGCTTGTCGTTGAGGGGATCGAACGATTTCTGCATGTTGTCCTTGTGGAGGTCGAACGCGGCAAGGGTCTTGCGGGCGTCGAGAAGCTTGTTGCGGATCGCGCCTACTGCTTCCATGTTGACTTCCATCTCGATGCCGAGCTTCTGGCAGAAGATGTAGATGAGCTCGATTGCGGGAGCAGCGGAGCCGCCGCCAAACCACCAGATGTTGGTGTCGAGAATGTCGACGCCGTTGAGGATGGCCATCAGCGACGATGCGAGGCCGTAGCCGGGAGTACAGTGGGTGTGGAAATCCACGGGCACTTTCACTTCCTTCTTCAGGCGGCCGATGATCGATGCGGCACGCGAGGGATTAACCAGACCTGCCATATCCTTGAGGGTGATGATCTTGGCGCCGAGAGCTTCCATAGCCTTGGCTTTGTCGACAAAATACTGGTCGGTGAAGATCTTCTCAGGCTCTACAACTTCGGGCTTCTTGCCGAAAAGCTTTGCGAAGAAACCCACCTTCTGAGGAGCGGGAGCTGCTTCGTCCTTGGGATCGACAGTGTAGCACACGGCACCGTCGGCAATACCGCCGAGCTGGTTGATGAGCTTGATCGACTCCTTGACATTGTCTATATCATTGAGAGCGTCAAAAATACGCATCACGTTCAGGCCGTTGGCAATAGCCTCCTCATAGAAGCCCTTGAGCACTGAATCGGGATAAGGAACGTAGCCGAAAAGGTTGCGGCCGCGTGACAGAGCCGACAGAAGCGACTTGCCCTTCATGGCTGCGCTGAACTTGCGCAGACGAACCCAGGGCGACTCGTCGAGATAGCGCATCACAGAGTCGGGCACTGCACCGCCCCACACTTCCATGATATAGAATCCGGCATTCTCATAGAGAGGAAGAAGACCGTCGATCACATTCTGGCTCAGACGAGTGGCGAAAAGCGACTGCTGGCCATCACGCAGAGTAAGATCTCTGAAACGTAACTTTTTCTGTTGCATT
>CAZKXM010000100.1:0-5950 GCA_964556785.1 uncultured Bacteroides sp.
AGACCGACGGTTTCCTCAAGAAAACCCATGCAATCACTCACGGTGACTTTACGGGTGCGTTCCTCCACGCCGGTGTCAGCGAGCTCACTATGGCAGCGATCATGAACGGCATTGTGCTCCATGGCGGCTTGATTGCGGCATGCGGCACATTCTTCGTATTCTCAGATTACATGAAGCCCGCAGTCCGCATGGCTGCCCTGATGGAGCTCCCGGTGAAATATGTATGGACCCACGATTCCTTCAGGGTGGGAGAGGATGGCCCCACTCATCAGCCCGTGGAACATGAGATGCAGATTCGCCTGCTCGAGCAGATGAACAACCTCTCGGGCAAGCCTGCAATGCTGGTGCTCCGCCCGGCTGATACCGCCGAAACCGTCATTGCTTGGCGCATGGCCATGGAAAACTTCGATTGCCCCACCGCGCTGCTTCTGAGCCGCCAGAATGTTACTGAGCTCCCGGCGCCGGGCGGCAACCGTTTCGACGAGGCCGAAAAGATGGTAAAGGGAGGCTATGTGGTTATGGATGCCAAGAATCCGGCAGTGGTGCTCGTAGGCAACGGATCGGAGGTTTCGCTGCTGTGTAAGGTTGCAGTGCTGCTCGATGCCGAGAATATTCCCGCAAGAGTTGTGTCGGTACCCTCAACCGGCCTGTTCATGCGACAGACCCGCGACTACCGCAACAGCGTAATTCCTAACGATATCCCCGTGTTCGGTCTGACAGCCGGTTTACCCGTGAACCTGCGCGAGATCTGCGGACCCGACGCCACCGTCTACGGCCTGGATCGCTTCGGCGCATCGGCTCCCGCCGGTGTGCTCGACGAGAAATTCGGCTTCACTCCCGAGAATATCCTCGGCGAAGTGCGCCGCATGCTCGGCAAATGACAGAGTGAAGGGCTGATTGTCCGACATTTTTTAGTATCTTTACAGCGAAGTGCAGGTCAATATGGCCCGCACTTCGCTTCCGAATAAATATGAATCTACAAAATCTTAGCATCGCTGACTTCGACTATCCTCTGCCCGACGAGAGAATAGCGCGCTATCCCCTTGCCGACAGGGAGTCGTGTCTGTTATTGGTGCGCGATGCCGGCGGAGAGCTGTCAACCCTCCGGTTCCGCGATTTTCCGAAGCTGGTAGGCCCCGACACAATGCTGGTTTACAACAACACCAGAGTCATCAATGCCCGCCTACGCTTCCGCAAGGGCGCTGGCGAAGACGGCGCACGGATTGAAGTGTTTTGCCTCGAGCCCGCCATGCCGCGCGATTACACCATGAATTTCGCATCGACCGGACCGGTTGAGTGGATATGTTTCGTCGGCAATTCAAAGCGCTGGAAAAACGGAACGCTGTCGCAGCAGATCAGAGTGGGTGACCACCAGGTCACCCTCACGGCTGAGCGCATTGGCCGCGAGGGTAATACTTCGGTTGTGCGGTTTGACTGGGATGATCATGATCTGACTTTCAGCAGCATTATCGAAGCCGCCGGTGAGCTGCCGATTCCCCCGTATCTCAACAGGCAGACTGAGCAGAGCGATCTGAGTGATTATCAGACCGTGTTTTCCCACGTCGACGGATCAGTCGCTGCGCCCACAGCAGGGCTTCATTTCACTCCTGAGTTGCTTAAGGCGGTCGATGCCCGTGGAGCCATGCGGCGCGAAGTCACGCTCCATGTCGGTGCCGGTACATTTCAGCCGGTGAAGGCCGACACTATCGGTGAGCATGAGATGCACTCCGAATTCATCAGTGTCGACCGTGAGCTGATCGCTGAACTTGCAGTGTCGCCGCGAAAGGTGGTGGCCGTCGGCACTACGTCGGTGCGAACCCTCGAGAGTCTTTATCATATCGGATGTATGATTTCCGGCGGAGTTTTCTCCGGAGAGCTGCCGCAATGGTATCCCTACGGAGAGACTCACCCGCGCCTGGCCCGTGCCGAGGCTTTCGATGCGATCCTGCGCCATATCGATGCACAGGGGAGTGACCGGCTTATCGCCACAACACGTCTGATGATTGGCCCCGGCTACGAGTTCAGGGTTGTCGACGGAATGGTGACAAACTTCCACCAGCCGCGGTCAACCCTGCTGCTGCTTGTGTCGGCCTTTCTCGGCGGAGGCAATGAATGGCGCAGGGTCTACGACTATGCTCTCGATGGCGACTTCCGGTTCCTGAGCTACGGCGACGCATGTTTCTTCACGCATTGACTTACACAATTACAGATTTGATAAACAAACGTCATGATTGAATTTATCAACGGCCGGATCGACAGTCTCAATCCCGCTGCCGTGGTGATCGACACCGGCGCCATAGGCTATCTACTCAATATCTCGCTCAACACCTTCACGGCGCTTCAGCAGGTTGGAGAGTCGCAGAGCGTCAGGCTTCTTGTCCACGAAGTGATACGCGAGGATGCCCATGTGCTTTACGGTTTCTGCGACAATCGCGAGCGCGAGATGTTCAGGCTGCTCATAGGAGTGTCGGGCATCGGAGCCAACACGGCACGCATGATTCTGTCGTCGATTCCGGCGGCCGAACTTGAAGTGGTGATAACCTCAGGCGACCATTCACGCCTCAAGAATGTGAAGGGTATCGGAATAAAAACCGCACAAAGAGTGATTGTCGACCTCCGCGATAAAATAAAACCATCGGAGGCTACGTTAAGCATACAGCCAACCGCTAATCTTGGCGGGGAGGTGTTTGAAGAGGCACTGTCGGCCCTGGTTATGCTCGGGTTTCAGCGCCAGCAGAGCCAGAAGGTGCTCCGAAAGATCTTCGATGCCGACCCGGCTGTCAGCGTAGAGACCGCTATAAAGCGTGCTCTGACAATGATGTGAGATGATGGTGCGGGCGGCTGAGCCGACATGAGAAAACCGTTGAAAAGATCGCAGACAGTTCTCTTTGCAGTCATGGCAGCGCTTGTGTGTGCCATGGTTGCGGGCTTGTCGTTCAACGGATATGCGGTTCCGCAGGCTCAGTCGCAATTCGTCACCCCCGGTTTCACACCTCCGGCTCCCGTAACCCCTCCTGTCCCCGCAGCCACTCCTCAGGATATGGGCCCTGAAATGCCTTATCCTGTTCAGCCCACCGTGCCACAGACCTATGAGGATCTCATGGAAGCGGAGTATGCGGCCGATCTCTCCACTCCTTCCAACATCCGCACCGTGGCCGAGTTTGACCCGGCTACAGGATGCTATATCATCCGCACCCGCTTGGGCGACATGGATATAGCCACTCCGTTCATGCTGTCGCAGGAACAGTATAACAACTGGCAGATGCGCCAGTCGATGCTCGACTATTACCGAAGCCGCAATTCTGATCAGGTGTTTAACAAGGACAAGGAGCCGTTCAACATTTTCGACATGAACTTTGCCCTCGGTCCGCTCGAAAAAATTTTTGGCCCAGGCGGAGTGCAGCTCAAGACCCAGGGATCGATACAGATCAAGATGGGCATTAACTCCAATAAAACCGACAATCCCGCACTCTCGCTCACATCGCGCCGCAAAACATATTTTGACTTCGATCAGAAGATTCAGGCAACTATCAATGCGTCGGTAGGCGACCGCATGAAGTTTGCGATGACCTATAACACCGCTGCCACCTTCGATTTCGATTCAAAGAACATCAAGCTCGGATATGAGGGCAAGGAAGATGATATTGTAAAAAGTATCGAGGCCGGTAACGTGACGATGACAACCGGATCGTCGCTGATTCGCGGAAGCACGGCCCTGTTCGGTATAAAGTCGACCCTTCAGTTCGGAAAACTGACAGCTACGGCTCTTGTTTCGCAGCAAAACTCGGAGTCGAAGAGCGTGAGCACCAAGGGAGGCGCCCAGCTCACTGAGTTTTCGGTCAATGCCGACGAGTATGATCAGAACCGTCACTTTTTTCTCGCTCAGTATTTCCGCGAGCACTACGATGATTTTGCCTCGCGGCTTCCTTATGTTTCGTCGGGAATCAACATCACGCGAGTTGAGGTGTGGATAACCAACAAGCAGAGCAACTACAATCAGAGCCGAAACCTTGTGGCGTTTGCCGACCTGGGTGAAAGTTCCGTGCTGACCAACGACTACTGGACAGGAAATCCGGCGGTTCCCGTGCCTGCCAACAGCTCCAACAATCTTTTATCGACCATCAAGGAGCAGTATCCCGAAGCGCGCAACATCAACACCGTCACTCAGGCTCTCGAACCCCTCGGTGCTTTCGGCATTGAGGGCGGTGACTCTTATGAGAAGGTTGAGAGCGCCCGCCTGCTCACGTCAAGCGAATACATCCTCAATCCCACACTCGGCTATATCTCCATCAAGAGCGCTCTCAACAGCGACGAGGTGCTCGCCGTGGCTTATGAGTACACCTATCAGGGAAAGGTTTATCAGGTTGGTGAGTTCTCGGGCGACATCACCTCGACCGAACAGTCGATTTATGTAAAGATGCTCAAAGGCACCACTGTCAATCCCCGGAAGCCGGTGTGGCGCCTGATGATGAAGAATGTCTATTCGCTCGGTGCCTATCAGGTGCAGAAACAGAATTTCAGGCTCAATATCAAGTATCTGAGCGACACCACCGGAACCGCAATCAGCTACCTGCCCGTTCCTCCCATCAACAATCAGACCCTCCTTCAGGTGATGAACCTCGACCGTCTCGATTCCAATCAGGAGAGCAATCCCGACGGATTCTTCGACTTTATCGAGGGTTACACCGTCCAGGCGTCGACCGGCAAGATTATTTTCCCTGTTGCCGAGCCTTTCGGAGCTTATCTCGAGAAAAAGATCGGCAATCCTGTTATAGCAGAGAAGTATGTCTACAAGGAACTCTACGATTCAACTCTTGTCGTTGCCCGTCAGTTTGCCGACAAAAACAAGTTTATAATCACCGGTAAATATCAGGCATCTAACGGATCGCAGATTCGACTCGATGCAATGAACATTCCTCGCGGATCGGTTGTGGTGACCGCCGGAGGCGTAACTTTGACCGAGAACAGCGATTACACCGTTGATTATGCGATGGGTATCGTGACGATCACCAATCAGTCGATCATCGATTCGGGCCAGAGCATCAATGTGACTCTCGAAAACCAGTCGCTCTTCTCCACCCAGCGCAAGACCCTGCTCGGCCTTGACCTGAGTTATAAGTTCAACAAGAATTTCACCATCGGCGGTACCCTCCTACACTATGGAGAGAAGTCGCTCGTGGAAAAGGTGAATATCGGAGAGGAGACCGTCAACAACACCATGTTCGGGCTCAATGTGGCTTACAACACCGAGTTCATGTGGCTCACCAACCTGCTCAACAAGATCCCTACAGTTAACGCCACTCTTCCCTCAACCCTCAGTCTCACTGCTGAATATGCGCGCCTTGTTCCCCACAAGCAAAAGTCGGGCACAACAAAGGGAAGCTCATACATCGACGATTTCGAATCGACCCAGACCGGAGTCGATCTGCGGTCGCCCTACTCATGGTTTCTTGCCTCGACCCCCTATGATCCCGGAAACGATGCACTGTTCCCCGAGGCTGCGCTGTCAAACAACGTTGCTTACGGGCGCAACCGTGCGTTGCTCAACTGGTATTATATCGACCGCATGTTCACCGACCGAAACTCGTCGCTCGCTCCCGGTTACATCCGCAGCGACCTCGATCAGCTCTCGAACCCTTACGTGCGTGAGGTGACATCGCGCGAAATTTTCCCCGGACGTCAGCTGACCTATGGTGAATCGTCGACAATCCAGACCCTCAATCTTTCGTTTTATCCCACCGAACGCGGCCCTTACAACCTTGATTCCGACAACATCGACGATCAGGGCTATCTTCTCAATCCCGAACGCAGGTGGGGCGGAATAATGCGCAAGATGGACAATACCAACTTTGAGCAGTCGAACATCGAGTATGTTCAGTTCTGGCTCATGAATCCGTTCCTTGACGACGAAAATCCCAACCGCGACGGCGGCGATCTTTACTTCAATTTC
>CAZKXM010000101.1:0-5911 GCA_964556785.1 uncultured Bacteroides sp.
GGCTGCAGGTTTAACCATTGACTGTAAAATTTATCAAATTGGCTCATATCGGATTATTTGCTGTAAAGATATGAAATATACCACTTGTATGCAAATATACCACCTTAAAAGTAGTACAAATATTATTATTGAAGCAAAAATGTACCACCGTCTTTTGATTATACCACCCTTGAAGTGGTATAACTCAACATAGCGTCCGAGTGAACAAAAAGAATAGACCCCTATTTAGAAGAGGAGGGGTCAATCTCTGAGCGTCCCAATAAATAGCAACTAAAATGATCAAAAAGAAAAGACTGAAAATCTTAGATTTTCAGTCTTTTGTGACCCCGGAGAGGCTCGAACTCTCGACCCAATGATTAAGAGTCATTTGCTCTACCAACTGAGCTACGGAGTCAGTGTGCTTCCTCAAAAGCGATGCAAAGATAGTGCGGATTTTTGAATTGCGCAAATGTTTGGCGATTTTTTTGAAATAATTTTTTCGACCTACCGCTCCGTGGCATGAAAAGCAACAGGGACGCATGTCCTGAAAAGGCAATGCGTCCCTGTGATCGGTGAGTCACTGTTGAGTGAATCAGGCCTCTGCTGCGGGCTCCTCGCTTTCGGCGGGAGTTTCTTCAGCTGCAGCTGCGGCGGCTGCCTCTTCGGCGGCTGCGGCGAGCTCGGCCTTCTTCTTCGCTACGGCCTCGGCCTTAGCGCGGTTCTTGGCGGCTTCTTCCTCGAAGCGTGCCTTAGCGGCCTGCTCCTTCTTATCGGCCATGGCGGCCTTTGAAGCATCGATGTTGGCCTGCTTGGCGGCTTTCCATGTATCGAAACGACGCTGAGCCTCGGCTTCGTCGAATGCGCCCTTCTTCACACCTCCCTGGAGGTGCTTCATGAGCATCACGCCTTCGTTTGAAAGGATGGTGCGCACGGTGTCGGTGGGCTGTGCACCCACATTTACCCAATACAAAGCCCGCTCGAAGTTAAGAGTAATAGTAGCAGGATTAGTGTTCGGATTATAAGAACCTATCCTTTCAATAAACTTACCATCTCGTGGTGCCCTGCTATCGGCGATTACAATGGGATAAAACGCATAGTTCTTGCGACCATGACGCTGTAATCTGATTTTTGTAGCCATTGAAATTTGGTTGGTTAATAAGTGGTTTTGTATTGACAAACAGCAGTTTTGATGCGATCGCTACTGCTGCTTTGTCGGGGTGAGAAGACTCGAACTTCCGACCTCCACGTCCCGAACGTGGCGCGCTGCCAACTGTGCTACACCCCGAGTGACAGCCTTTTGAGGGCTAAAGCGGGGCAAAGTTAATCATTTTTTCTAAATCAGCAAATGTTCGCCCGCAATTTTTTTGCTATGGACCGCGGCAACTGCCTGTCGGTGAACTTTCAGTGGCAGCGGGACGTTGAATAGATGTATAAAACTGATGAACTCTCTTAAACTGACTTGATTATGAATAAAATGCTTCTTGTCGGGGCTGTGGCTCTGGCTGGCCTGAGCCTGACGGCTTGCGGCGATGACGATGATAAGAACTCTGTCAACCCCATGGATGCCTATATCGAGGCGCTCGACGCCATGCACCCCTACGCTTCGCGTAACGCCACATGGGAACGTAAGTCGGGCTACATCGTGGCCGATTTCCGTAATGCGAGCGGATTCGACACTGAGGTGTGGTTCATGCCTTCTAACGCTGTATGGGTGATGACGGTCACCGAGGGCGAAAGCCTTGCCGAGATGCCTCCTGTAGTCAAGGATGCATTCACCAGCGGTCCCTACTCACAGTGGACAGTTGACGATATCGACTATTATGAGCGCCCCGACACGAAGTTCTACATCTTCGAGGTGGAAAAGACGGGTGAAAAAGACATGAATGTCTACTACACTGCCGACGGCGAGCTGCTCAAGGTTGTTGCGAGCAGCACTGATGTCGACATCCTGCCCACCACGCAGATTATCTGACAACCCTCTTAACGGCACATCGGGATGCATGAGCTATCGCTGGCCATGAGCGTGGCCGAGATTGCGCGCCGCGAGCTGGACGCACACGCGGGCGGACGCCTGCGCGGTGTGAAGGTGCGTGTCGGCACTCTCGCCGGTGTTGAGATCGACACGTTTGCCACGGCGCTGTCAACGGTGTTTGCCTCCGAGTTTCCCGGTTCGGATGTTGAAACGGCTATCGAGCTGGTCGAGGCATCGGCTCAGTGCCTTGACTGCGGTCACCGATTCAGGCCCGACGGAATGTTTGCGAGCTGCCCGGCCTGCGGGAGTGCGAAATGCCTCAACACAGGTGGCCGTGAGCTGACGGTTTCCTCGCTGTCGATAGAGAGGCCGTAACGCTGCTCTGAAACACTCCATAACACACAAGAAGCCGCCTGACGCTCATGTCAGGCGGCTTCTTAATATTATGAATCAGATTGATTGACTGATTACTTCACGAGAACCTTTGAGGTTTCGTTGCCCTGCACGCGGATGAAGATGCCGTTTGCGGGGTTGTTGACACGCATACCCTGGAGGTTATAGTAAACGGGAGCTGCGTTGGTGTTGTCGGCTGCCACAGCAACGTTTTCGATGCCGGCGATCGCATTGGGCTCAAACTCGAGCACACCGTCTTCCCACTTCGAACCTGAACCACCGAACATTTCGTCTTTCTTGGTGAACAGACCGTAGGTGGGGAAGCTTACGCGAACTTTCTCGTTGGTCAGTTCCTCAACGGTGCCATAGAGCTGATAGCCGTCGCCGATAGGCTCGCTGCGGTCGTCGATCTCAGCTGCGAAGTACTGGTTGTTGTAGTTCAGTGCTGCGTTCTCGAAGGGAGCATACATGAGCTGCCAGCCGGTGTAACCGTAAACGCCGTCGATGAGCACCTTGTTAGCGTCGTTTGTCTTCATAACGGGCAGAACGCGGAGAGCGTCGAAGCCAGTGAAGTTAACAACATAGAACTGGGTTGTGCCCATGTAAGCACCGGCAGTGGTGTTAACACGATTCTCTTTCCAAACACCATAGATGGGGAATTCGTAGGTGTCGGCAAGCGCTGCGCTGTAAACAGTGTAGGTACCGTTGGGAACAAATGCGGTAACCTGGCCGAACTGATAGCCGAAGCCATAAGCGCCTTCGCCCTTTTCGTCAACAACGATCTCACCGAACATGAAGCCCCACGATTTCATTGTGAGCATGCCGTAAGAAACGTCGAACACAACGGGAGCTTCGCTGGTGAACTTCTGCTGCTGTTCGTCAACACCGATAATGTGGATCTGGATGGGAGTCAGCGAACCGTCCTCATTGCGTGCATCGGTTGTGAACACATACTGATAAGCGGGGATGGTGAGGGTATTCTGGGCGGGATCATATTCGGCCTTGACGTCACCAACCTTGATGAGCTTGCTTTCGTCGGTCTGACCGGCGTTGAAGAATTCAGCGAAGAAATTCTTGATGATGTAGCCGTTGGGGGCGTTGTCGGGATCGGCAACGATCTCGAAGCCTTCGTCGTAGTTCTCGATGAACTCACCCCAATCCTTGTCGTTCTGAGGGTTGGGAACGAGGAAGTAGGTGCCTAACGCATATTTGCCGGTGAGGTCAACGTCGTCGCCACGTGATGCGAAGTGATCCTGAACTTCAGCGAGAGGATTAACGCGCTCGATCTGGCCGAGGTTGAAGTCAACCTTCGAGAAGACGGCAGGATGTGTCGGAGCAGCGCTTACTGACATAGCTGCGGCTGCTGCGATAGCAAGGGTAAAGAATTTTTTCATTTTAAGAAATTATGAATAAGTAGTTACGATTTATAATATTCCTGCTAACGGTAGGTGATAACCAACGCAAAGATATATGAAAGAATGTTACGACCGCGCTCCTGAAAACGAATTTAACAAAAATTAAAGCCGCCAGGGGTCATTTTGCCGTGATGGCAAGGATCGACGCGGGTCCGGCAGCTGTGATGCTGCGCGATATTGTGGCGGGAAAGAGCAGTGTCCGGCCGGCGGGAAGTGTGGTTTCGCCCCCGGGCCAGGTGAGGGTTGCCTCGCCTTCGATGGCCATGATGATCATGAAGGTTCCTTCGGGGCAAGGAACGGGCCGGGGATAGATCACCTTGTGACGCCACACGGTGAAGAAGTCGGAATCGGCAATCTTGCCGCCGCGCTCATCCTTGGGCGGAATGAGCTTGCAACCGCGAATGAGGGTGTAGTCAATGGCATCTTTGGCCAGCTCGGTGTGGAGCTCGCGGGGGCGGCCGTCGGCATCGAGGCGCCCGAAATCATAGATTCGGTAGGTGATGTCGCTCGACTCCTGCACCTCTACCAGAAAATTGCCCGCGCCGATGGCATGGATGCGCCCGGCGGTGATCATGTAGGTGTCGCCAGGAGCGCATTCGTAGGTGTCGACCATCTGCATCACCGTGTCGCGGCCGCCGATCATCGACAGATATTCGTCATACGACAGCGGGCGCCGGTTGCCGACATACACTTTCGCATGGGGGCGGGTGCTCAGTATGTGCCACATCTCGGTCTTGCCCCGCTGGCCGTGGCGCTTCATAGCCAGCTCATCGTCGGGATGCACCTGCACTGAAAGATCGCGCTCGGCATCGATATATTTCACCAGCAGCGGAAATTCGGTGCCATAACGGCTGTAGACGCGTTCGCCCACCAGCTCTGGGCCGAAACGCTCAGTGAGCTCGGGCAGGGTCATTCCCTCGAAGGGACCGCTGTCGACAACCGACTCCATCCCCTTGACGGCGCTCACCTCCCACGACTCGCCTATGCGCTCCAAGGAAGTGTCGATATGCTTGAAGGCGGCGATTCTGTCGCCACCCCAGATCACCTGCTTGAGCCTCGGGGCGAAGCTGAGCGGCGTGTTGACGGTTGTGTCGGGCTTCATAAACGGGGAGTGCAAAGATAACACTTTTTTCAGTATCTCAGTCAAGCCGCGCAATCATCTCGGCCGGAGTGAGCCCCAGAAGCGGGTGGCGCCACTGCGGGGCAAGCTCGAGCATGGGCCTGAGCACGAACAGGCGCCGGTGCATCATGGGGTGTGGCAGGGTCAGTTCGGGAGTGGCGGTCACAATCGTGTCGACGGCAATCAGGTCGATGTCGATGCGGCGGTCAATGTAGGCCCCTGAGGCATCGCGGTGTGGCGACGGGTCGATCGAGCGCTCCACTGCCTGCAGCTCGCCGAGGAGCTGGCCGGGCTCGAGAGAGGTCTCGATGGCCAGACCGATGTTGACGAACGGGTTGGCCGACACGTAGCCCCAGGGCTCCGACTCCACCGGCTCTGCACACCGTGCCGTGGCGCCGAGACGCGACTCAATGGCGGCGACCGCCCTCTCCAGAACTGAAAGGCGGTCGCCGAGATTCGAGCCTAAGTTGATGTAGGCAATGTGGTTCATCTGGCCGTGTGCTGATGCCGGCTGATCAGGCGGCGGGACAGCCCCGCCGGCCCGGCGGCATCGGTGAGTCAGAGCGATTTCTTAACCTCAACTTCCTCGAAGGCTTCGATGATGTCGCCCTCGTGGATGTCGTTGTATCCGGCGATCGAGAGGCCGCAGTCGTAACCGGCGGTCACTTCCTTGACATCGTCCTTCATTCGCTTGAGCGATCCGAGATCGCCGGTGTATTTCACGATACCGTCGCGGATCAGGCGCACCTTGCATCCTCGCTTGATCTTTCCGTCGCGCACAAGAGCACCGGCGATGGTGCCCACCTTGGAGATGCGGAATGTCTGAAGCACCTCGGCTGTACCGGTAACCTCTTCCTTGATCTCGGGGGCGAGCATTCCCTCCATGGCATCCTTCACCTCCTCGATGGCCTGATAGATCACCGAGTAGAGGCGGATCTCCACACCCTCGCGCTCGGCCTCGCGGCGTGCGGCCAGCGACGGGCGCACCTGGAAGCCGATAATGATGGCGTCGGAAGCGGCGGCCAGTGTGAC
>CAZKXM010000102.1:0-5844 GCA_964556785.1 uncultured Bacteroides sp.
GTAAAATTATCGGTATCTCTCAAAAGCGGCAGCGCGGTTACATCTGTTCGAACTCGCGCAGCATTTCCTTCCACTCGGGGTTGACGGGCGCGCCGCAGCCGTTTTTCACATCATAACCGGCCATGATGGTCTTACACCATGCATGGGTCACACCGGTTTCGGTGTTGACAATGCGCTGGTCAACCGTCACGCTGTTCTTGCCGATCGAAGTTGTTTTGGTGAACACCTCGATCTTGTCGGTGAAAAACACCGGCGCGAAGAATGAACACTCGATGTTGACAATCACCAGCGTGATCTTCTCCCACTGGAGCGGTCCACCGAGAATGTGACTGAAATATGAGGTTTTGCCCAGATCGAAAAAATTGACGAAAATGGCATTGTTGAGGTGGCCCAGCATATCGATGTCGGTAAACCGGATCTGGACGGGCATATAGTGGCGGTAAGGGCCGTCAACCGGCGGCACATGCGGATTTTGTGACTGTGGTATTTCGCGAGGGGTCATAATGATCTTGTTGTTCTTAGCAGATTGAATTAGAGGCTGACTTGCGCCGGAAGGCTTTATTTGCAGAACGGAAGTCAGTGTATCTTGATGTCGTGGATAACATCGGCGCCAACCATGCTGTTGAGAGCTTCGACGAGGCGTTCGCGCTCAAACGACAGCTCGCTTTTGAGCACCGCCGAAGTCAGAAACACGTGGAGCACACCGTTCTCGACAAACCTGCGGATAGTCCTGCGGTTGATTTCGGGCCCGACAACTTCGCTCCACAGAAAGCAAAGGCGCTGCTCGTTGTAACGGTCGGCCACACCAGCCTGATGAAGGAAATCACTGAAGATTGAGCCCACCTGCTCCGGATCGGTGCGTTTCATTGGCAGGTGAATTTTCCGTCGGCCACGGTCCACAGACGGTGGCTGCCGGCCGTTCGCGATATTATCTCGTCGAGGTGGGTGCGGTTGGTGTCGGTCAGGAAAATCTGGCCGAAACTGCTGTCGGTAACCACCATCTCCATTATCCGCTCCACACGGCTTGCATCGAGCTTGTCGAACACATCGTCGAGCAGCAGCAGGGGGCGCAGCCCGGTAGCCTGATGCAGAAACTCGTGCTGGGCAAGGCGCAGAGCGAGAGTGAATGTCTTGCACTGTCCCTGAGAGGCTGTGCGACGCAGCGGCATGTCGTTCAGTGTCATGTCGATATCGTCGCGATGAGGGCCCACCGACGTGTGGCCCACTATCTCATCGTGGCGGCGGGCGCTGTCGAGCAGCTGCTGCAAGCCCCCCTCGGCCGCCGAAGCCGATTCATAGCCAAGCGTGACAATCTCGCCCGCTCCTGCCACGGCAGAATAGTGGCGGCGGAAAATCTCCGTCAGTCGACCGACCCAGCTGCGGCGCACCTCCACAACCTTCTGAGCGGCAGCGCAGAGCGTAAGCTCCACAACATCGTAGAGAGTGTGGTCAACAACATGGTCGCGCAGCATGCGGTTGCGCTGCTCCAGGGCGCCGTTATAGCGCACCAGCGCGTCGAGATACAGCGGATCGGCCTGCGATATCACCATGTCCATCCACCGCCGGCGCTCCTCGCCGGCGCCGCGGACAAGGTCGGCATCGGCGGGCGACACCATCACCAGCGGAAACAGCCCTATGTGCTCCGACAGTCGTTTATACTCCTTTCCGCCCCGCCTGAGGCTCTTGCGGCGTCCCGGAGCGAGACCGAGGGTGATCTCCTCCTCCACTCCGCGACGATCGTAAAGGGCGCGCGCCATGGCGAAAGTTTCGCCACGACGCACAAGCAGACGGTCGTTGACGCCGGTGAAACTCCGGCACACACTCAGATAATGGATGGCGTCGAGCAGATTGCTCTTGCCCATGCCGTTGTTGCCCACCAGGCAGTTCACCTTCGGCGAAAACTCCAGGCGGGCATCAGCGATGTTTTTGAAATTGGTGAGAGTGAGCTCCTTAAGGACCATTGATTAGACGGTCAGGATTTCCTTCTCTTTAGCGGCGAAAAGCTCGTCGATCTTTTTGATGAATTTGTCGTGGATCTTCTGAACGGCGTTTTCGCCATCCTTCGACACATCTTCCGACATGCCCTGCTTCACGGCCTTCTTGAGCGCCTCGATAGCATCGCGGCGGGCATTGCGTACCGACATCTTGGCCTCCTCAGCCTCAGCCTTACACTGCTTCACAAGAGCCTTGCGGCGGTCTTCGGTCAGCGGCGGGATAGCCAGACGGATAACCTCACCGTTGTTTTCAGGAGTGATGCCGAGCTCGCTGTTGATGATTGCCTTCTCGATCTCCTTGAACATCGATTTTTCCCAGGGGGTGATGGCGATGGTGCGCGCGTCGGGAACCGAGATATTGGCCACATTGCTCAGCGGAGCCTGCGAACCGTAATAGTCAACGCGGATTCCGTCAAGGATCTTGGGGTTGGCCTTGCCGGCGCGAATGCGAGAGAGGGTCTCGTCAAGATAATCCACGGCGAGTTCCATTTTCTCCTCGGCCGGTGTCAGATAATCATTTATTTCCATATTGTGAATTGGCTTGAAAAATCAATAAACGGTGGTGCCGACTCCATCTTCGGTCAACACCTTGATGAGGTTGCCGGGAGTGTCCATGTCAAACACCACTATAGGCAGATTGTTTTCCTTACACAGAGCCGTGGCGGTGAGATCCATCACCCTCAGGCCGCGCGCCAGAACCTCGTCGTAGCTTATGCGGTCAAACCGCGTGGCTGTCGGGTCTTTCTCGGGATCGGCCGTATAGACACCGTCGACACGGGTGCCCTTGAGCATCACGTCGGCTTTCACCTCAATGCCGCGCAGGGCGCTGCCGGTGTCGGTGGTGAAATAGGGGTTGCCTGTGCCTCCGGCAATGATGGCCACCTCGCCGCGCTCAAGGCTCTCGATGGCGTGGCGGCTCGAATAGTAGTCGCCGATGGGATACATGTTCAGGGCCGTGTAGACCTTCGTCTTCAGCGCCTCGGCCTCCAGAGCGTTGCTCAGCGCAAGCGAGTTGATGACGGTGGCGAGCATGCCCATCTGGTCGCCCTTCACACGGTCAAAACCCTTGGCGGCGCCCTGAACCCCGCGGAAAATATTGCCTCCGCCGATCACGATGGCCACTTCAACACCCAACTCCACAGCCTGACGGATCTGCCGGGCATAGTCGGTGAGGCGCTCCGGATCAATGCCGTAGCCCTGATCGCCCATGAGCGATTCGCCGCTGAGTTTGAGCAACACGCGCTTATATTTCGGAATCATAGCTTGCAGTTTGATTTACCTTACAAATATAACCCATCCCCTGCAATCCCCCAAATTTTTCCCTAATTTTCGCTTGCCGGGAGGTGACTGCCGGCTCAGAAAGGACACAAAAAAGGGTAAGCTCCCTCCATCGCGCCGCTACAACCCGCTACCGTTGCTTCAATCACGATCTGGCGGAGTTCACGGGGAGCATGCCGTGGAGGACTTACCCGGCTGCAAAGGTACTACTTTTTTTTGTCGCGCAAAGAGTTTTTGCATATTTTTGTATGCTCAATCGATTTTTGCAATGACTCTTATTGAAGATATCCGCTCACGCGCCCTCAGGGGCATCCCGGCCACTGTCGGCGAATGTCTCGAACTTGACCGCACCACTGACACCGACACCCTCTGCCGTCTGGCCGACGAGGTGCGCAAGGCTCGCTGCGGGTCAGACATCGACACATGCTCGATCATCAACGCTCGCTCCAACATGTGTTCCGAAGACTGTAAATGGTGCTCGCAATCGCGGTTCCACTCAACCAACGTGGAGACTTATCCCATTGTGAGCGAGCAGATTTGCGTCGACACGGCCCGCGCAAACGTGCAGGCGGGTGTGCGCCGCTATTCGCTCGTAACCTCCGGGCGCCGCGTAACCCCCGCGCAGATCGATGCTTTCTGCGAGCTATTCCGTAAGGTGAAGGCCGAGACAGGAATCTACATGTGTGCCTCGATGGGGCTGCTCGGTCCCGACGAGATGAAGCGCCTCAAGGAAGCGGGAGTGGAGCGCTATCACTGCAACCTCGAAACGTCGTCCGACTTTTTCCCCACCCTGTGCTCCACCCACACCCACGCCGACAAGCTCGCCACAATCCGCGCCGCCCTCGATGCCGGAATGGAGGTTTGTTCAGGCGGCATTATCGGCATGGGCGAAACCATGGAGCAGCGCCTCAATCTGGCGCGCGAATGCCGCGAAAGCGGAGCCACGTCGCTGCCCATGAACCTGCTCAACCCCATCCCTGGCACTCCGCTGGAAGGGATGCCGCTCATCAGTGAGGAGGAGGCCATACGCACAGCCGCACTCATGCGCCTGATAGCGCCCGACATGGTGATCCGTTTTGCCGGTGGCAGAAAGCGCCTGAGCCGCGAGGCAACGCTGCGCATGCTCCGCGGGGGTGTCAACGGAGTTATGATCGGCGACCTGCTCACAACCGCCGGCAATGCCCGGAGCGAGGACATGGAGATGATCAAGGCCGAGGTTGCCGACCCTGTGACCGAATGATTCCTACAGGCCGCTTCGCTCCTTCCCCCTCGGGAAGGATGCATCTTGGCAACATTTTCACGGCAGTGATGTCGTGGCTATCGGTGAAGAGTCGCGGCGGCCGCTGGATTCTGCGCATTGAGGATCTCGACCCTCAGCGCAGCAAGCGGCAATGGGCCGAAGCGATTGAAGACGACCTGCGGTGGCTCGGCCTCGACTGGGACTACGGAGGCCTCACAAACCCCGAATCGTGCCAGAGCCGGCGCTCGGCGATCTATGCCGACGCAATCAGCCGCCTTAAAGCCACAGGACTCGTTTATCCCTGTTTCTGCACCCGCGCCGACATCATGGCCACTCAGGCGCCACACCAGTCTGACGGCCGCATTGTCTATGCGGGCACCTGCCGCCCGAAAGTCCTCCCCTCTGAATTTTGCGATCCGGGGCGCCCTCACGCGCTGCGCCTCGCTGTGCCCAACCGCACCATCCGTTTCACCGACCGCTTCTGCGGCCCGCAGCAGTGCAATCTCGCCACACACTGCGGCGATTTCCTGCTGCAGCGCGCCGACGGAGCCGTGGCCTACCAGCTGGCCGTGGTTGTTGACGATGCCGCGATGGGTGTCACCGAAGTGATGCGGGGCGACGACCTGCTCCTCTCGTCGGCCCAGCAGATCTATCTTTACGAGCTTCTCGGGCTTCCCGCTCCCGAGTTCGCACATCTGCCGCTGGTGAGGAATGCCGACGGTGCGCGTCTGTCAAAACGCGACAAGGCCGAAAGCATGGAATCGCTAAGGCTCACCCACACTCCGGCCGAACTGATAGGGCGTGTGGCAGCCATTGCAGGCCTCATTCCCTCACCCCTGCCGCTCACCCTTGGCGAGCTTATCGACATTCACAAAAAGAGTCAGACCTGTCGCGAGCCGCAATGACTCGGCCGACAGGTCTGAATAAGCGTCACGTCTGACCAGGCCCCTCTCAGGAGAGTTCCAGATCGCCGTTAATGATTTCGTGCCAGGGAAGCCCGTCCTTGGCCAGCTGAGCCAGGAACGGATCGGGATCGAATTCCTCAACATTGTACACACCGGGCTTCACCCATTTGCCGGTGAGGAACATCATCGCGCCTACCATTGCCGGAACACCGGTTGTGTAGCTCACGGCCTGCATTCCGGTTTCGAGATAGGCTTCATGGTGTGAGCAGTTGTTGTAGATATAGTAAGTGAGGTGTTTGCCCTCTTTGTCCTTGCCTGAAATGCGGCATCCGATTGAGGTCTCGCCGGTGTAGTTCTCGCCGAGGTCCTGCGGATTGGGCAGCACAGCCTTGAGGAACTGCAGCGGCACAATCTTAGTGCCGTTATA
>CAZKXM010000103.1:0-5818 GCA_964556785.1 uncultured Bacteroides sp.
CTTCGCCCGCAAGAAGCTCCAGACCCGCTTCGCCGACTATCGCTGAACCGAATCAAGGCTTGCCGCACCTGACACTCTGACAACGCGGCACGGGTTGAACCACTAAAGCAATATATTTTTTCTTCCGACATACATTTTTCATTAGCCGGCGGCGCTCCGTGAGGAACGCCGCCGAACCGTTAATAAACCTGCAAAAACAGTTTACCAGACCTTAATTCTTCTGAATTTACGCCCATATTATTGTGAATAATAACTAATTCCTCTATCTTTGCAGAATATGTTAAGCGCCGCATGCGCCCGCCACTGAAAAAATCACATAGCTTCATCAATTCGACACTATTTTTAACCTATATCAAATGAAAATGAAACATTTACTTGCCTCTTTGCTGACTGTCGCCGCCGTGACACCGGCAATGGCAATCAGCATTCCTTCGGCCCCGCCGGTGCTGGTGGATTTCGCCGAGTGGAATGAACCTGATTTCAAAAGCAACTTCACCATTCAGAATGTCAATGCCGACAACGAGACATTCAAATGGAATCCGGCCGGACAGAACAGCCATAAGGCCAACTGTGTTGTAATGTACTACTCGTTGGTCTCTAACGCCGACGACTGGGTAATCACCACATCGCCGATCGCCCTGCAGGCCGGCAAGGTCTACACCCTGACCGCAAAGGCATCGGGCTACAATCCCAACAAGGGCTATGAAGAAACCGTCGGTGTCTACATCGGCTCCACCCCCGATCACAGCAGCATGACAGCTGTTGTACAGCCCCGCCTGATCGCAACTAAGTTCGACGTTCCCGAAGAACTCACCAACACATTCACAGTCCCCACCTCGGGCGACTATTACGTTGGTTTCCGCTGCACCACTCCCGTTAAGGACGGTTTCTGGTGTACCTACCACGGATTCCAGCTCACCTCAAACGACAACAAGGCTCAGCCCTCAACTCCCGCTGCTCCCACGCTCGTTGCCAAAGCCGACGGCACCGCCGAGGTAGCGGTGACAGCCACCGTGCCCTCTGTAGATGCGATCGGCAACGCCGTTACCGACCCCACAACCATGCGCTTCTATCGCAACGGTTCGAAGATCGGTGAGCTCGTTGACTGTCAGCCCGGCGCCGAGGTTGTGTTTACCGACAACTCCACCACCGGCCTAACCGAGGGTGTGCAGATGTATCAGGTTGAGGCTGTCAACGCTAACGGCAACAGCCCCCTGTCGTCGACATCAACCGTGTTTGTAGGCGTCAACATCCCCGGTTCACCCGTCAACCCCACCGTCAAGGCCGGTGCCACCGACGGACAGATCGTCATTTCATGGGAAGCACCCGAAGCCGACTATATGGGCTATCCCCTCAACGGCCCCGTGACCTATGATGTCTATGCCAACCCCGAGGGTGAGATTCTTGCCGGCAACCTGACCGCCACAACCTTCACTTACACCGCCGCAAACGCAACCGACGTCCAGAAGCTCTTCCGCTTCCGCATCTACGCCAAGAACGCCAAAGGAAAGTCGCAGCGTCCGGCCGACACCGGCTATATGCCCGCCGGCAAGACACTCAAGGCTCCCTATGCCGAATCGTTTGCAAACGGCGCTGCAGCAGATGTGTTTGAATATGTCAACACCGGCAACGGCTCGTTCAAGCTCGCCAACACCGGCTATGAGGCTCAGGACGGCGACAAGGGTGTGGCTGTGTTCACCGCACGCGCCGCAGGCGACAAAGCCGAGCTCCGCTCTGCTCTGATCGAAGTTCCTGCAAACGGCCTGCTCACATTCTTCTACAACGGCACTGAGGCCGGCAACAACGACCGTCTCGAACTCCTTGTCGACGCAGGCGAAGGCTTCAACAGCGTAGCCACATTCGACCTCACCTCAGGTGCATGGACAATGGGCAGCTACGACATGGCAGCCCTCGCAGGCAAGAAGATCCGTTACGGTTTCGCCGCCACCTATAACAACGGCAAGACAGTGCTGGTCGACAACATCACCCTCGCTGCCCGCGCCGCCAAAGATGTTGCCGTGACCGAGATCAACGCTCCCGCATCGGTTAACTTCGCAACCGATGCTACCGTCAGCACCGTCATCACCAACATGGGCACCGACAAGGCCGACAATGTTCTCGTAGAGATGCTCGTTAACGGCAAGCAGGCCGAATCGAAGACCGTGAGCGTCGAAGCCGGCAAGACCGCAACCGTTGAATTCACCCTAAACGTTCGCGACAGCTCTTCTCCCACCGTCAGCGTTGAGGTGAAGGCCACCCTTGAAGGCGACGCCAACACCGCCAACAACTCGTCAGTGTCAGGCGCCATCGAGGTGAAGATCCCCAACCTCCCCACGGTTGAAGATCTCGCCGGCCAGCTCAACGACAACACCGTTGTCCTGACATGGAGCCGTCCCTCATTTGAAGGCTTCGAGCCCGATCCCGTCACCGAAGGCTTTGAAAACGCCAAGTCACTGAGCTCGGAAGTTGCGGGCTGGACCTTCGACAACCGTAACAGCTCACCCCGTGCAGCCACTACAACCGTTGGCGGTCACAGCTTCGACGGTGTCTCATCGACCGAAGGCGGTTTCTTTGTTCTCGATGCAACCGGTCTCCACGAAAACTTCGCGCCCTATGCAGGCAAGAAAGTGCTCTGCTCACTTCCCAAGGCCGACGGATCGGCACGCAACGAGTGGATCTTCTCGCCTGAGCTCGACGGCTCTGAGCAGCGCATCTCGTTCAAGGCCCACGCTCTCGTGACCCGCAGCTCGGTTTCGATCGCTGTTTACGAGCAGGATCCTGAAACAGGTGTCTACACCATGCTGCAGTCAAACTTCGTTCCCGGAATCTGGGCCAATATTTCGTTCCTTGTCAACGAGGGTGTACGCCACTTCGCCATCCAGTGCACCTCTAATGAAAACGCCGAACTGCTGATCGATGACATCAACTTCCGTCCCAGTGTTGCCGGTGCAGGTCTCGACATCGAAGGCTACAATGTTTACTGCGACAACAACAAGCTCAACAACGAGCTCGTTACCGACGAATCGTTCACTCACGCCGATGTTCCCGACGGCGATCACGAATACTACGTCACAGCCGTTTCCAACACCGGCGTCGAGTCAGCTTACTCGAACTTCTTCGTTTGCACAGTCAATAAGAACAGTATCGCAGGCATGACAGCCGAGCAGTTTGTTGTCAGTGTCAACGGCCACGTGATCACCGTCAGCGCACCCGCCGATGCAGCTGTTCAGATCGTGGCAATGGATGGCCGCGTTGTCTACACAGGCATGGGCAATGCCCGGATGAGCGTAACCCCCGGCATCTACGCTGTCAGTGTAGCCGGCAAGACAACCAAAGTTGTTGTCCGCTAAGCTCAACCACTGATCCCTTTACAACTACAGAGCGAGGGCATGGCCGCGGCCATGCCCTCGCTCTGTTTCATCACCACCGGTAGACTATCACATATTGTAGATAGCGGTGAGCACCTGCTCCATCTCGGGTGTGAGCTCCTTGTGGCGCCGTGCCATCACGATACGCGCGGTTTCGAGCATCTTGTCGAGGCGCACGCGCTCGAAGCCCTGCGCGCCACCCATGCTGAACGACGGAATGAACGTGCGGGGAAATCCGGCGCCGAAAATGTTACACCCCACGCCAACAACCGTGGCCGTGTTGAACATTGTCTGGATTCCGGCCTTCGAGTGATCGCCCATGATGAGGCCGCAAAACTGCAGCCCTGTGCGCTCGAACCGCTCAGTGCGGTAGTTCCACAGACGTATCTCCGCATAATTGTTTTTCAGATTCGAGGCCACGCAACCGGCGCCGAGGTTACACCATTCGCCTATCACGGCATTTCCCAGGAAACCGTCGTGAGCCTTGTTGGAGTAACCCTGGAAAATCACATTGTTGATCTCGCCGCCAACCTTGCAGTGAGGGCCTATCGTGGTGCCGGGATAGATCTTAGAGCCCATGTTGATGTGGCTTCCTTCGAGCAATGCTAACGGGCCCCGCACACAGCTCCCTTCGGCGATCTCGGCATCGCGCCCAACATAGACCGGGCCCTCGGTGACGTTGATCACAGCCGCCGTCACCTTTGCACCGGGCTCTATGAACAGGCGCTCGCGCGGACCGATCACCACCGTGGCCTCCCCGGGCTCAGCCGTCACATGAGGCAACGTGAAGCGCTCGAAATCGAGGCATATCATCTCGGCGTTCTGCATGAACAGCGACGGCAGCGTGGTGATTCTCACCGGAGCCGGATCGGTGAAAACAACTTGAGTTTCACCGTTGCCGCGGCTTGCGAGCAGAGTGCCGTCGGGGAGAGTGAGCGACGTGTCGGGAGCGAGCGCGGCCACAGCTTTCACAAGTGCGGGAGAGGGCACTGTGTTGCCCTGCACCGTGATGCCGGCCGCGGGCACATCGGGCCACATCGGAGCCAGATA
The DNA here is from genome assembly GCA_964556785.1 of uncultured Bacteroides sp. Taxonomy (GTDB): domain Bacteria; phylum Bacteroidota; class Bacteroidia; order Bacteroidales; family Muribaculaceae; genus CAG-1031. The sequence continues at coordinate 4,419 of CAZKXM010000103.1, forward strand.
ATCGGCGCAGCTCACCGCCACGACATTGTCGGCCGGAAAAGCGGCCTGCCATTTCTCAAGAATAGTGTCGATGCCGAGGCGCAACGCAGCCACCGGCCGTGTCAGAGTGAGCGGAAGCAGGTTGCCCCTCACATCTGCAGGGTCAATAAGTCGGATTGTCATATTGTCTAAAAGAGATTGTCACTGAAAAAATCGTCAGGTATCTGCACCTCGATCACCTCAACGCTTACATCGGGCGTCTCATAGGCCTCGGCGCGCTTGTGGAGCGCCAGGATATTGGCTCCGTAAACCGGGTTGGCCGCCCAGCGTCCGCTCAGGTCTTCCCACGATTTGGCACACCCCCGCGCAACCAGATCAAACCTCGGATCGAGCAGCTCCTCGCCAGGCGGCAGGGGCTCGGTGGAGCAATAGGCGTAGAGATGCTGAAGCATTGCCATCACCCCCTCCTCAACCGTGGCGAAACAGCAGCCCGGCTCGCCGAGACGGGTCACACCCAGGCCGCAATAGTTGTGCATTTCAGGAGTTACAGCCGTTCCCTTGTCAAACTTGAACCACCCCGTCTCGATAATCGCCTGACAGAGCGCAATGTCGCCGCGAATGCCGTAACATTCCCCCAGATTGATGAAAGCGTAGGCTATCGAGGGATCGAAATCCGGATTGTGGCGCTGAACGAATTTAACGAGCGTTGAGGCCTCAACTGTGTGGCTGCCGGTGATCGATGTCTGCGCGCTGATGCCCGGCGCCAACAGAGTCAGCATCGGCAGCAATGTAAAAAACAGACGTCGGACAGGCAGCATCGGCAAAGGATTATTGGCTGTGAGGCAAAGATAGTAAATAATTTGTTAATTTTGCAAACAGAATAGGTGAACGCTGCGCAGCTCCCCGGCGTTCTATTGAAAAGAGTCTACAAAAATCCAGTTTTTCCCGCATGATTGAACGAATCGTGATTATCGACCGGGTTGATCCGGTCAGTTTCTACGGAGTCAATAATTCCAACATGACCCTCATCCGCAATCTCTATCCGAAATTGCGGATGGCCGCGCGCGGGTCTGTGATCAAGGTTATCGGCGAAGAGGGCGAAACCGCCGACTTCGAGGCCAAGATCAAGGAGCTGGAGGAATATTGCGTGAAATATAACTCACTGAATGAAGATGCCATTCTCAGCATTGTCAAGGGCGAACATCCACGCGAGCTCAAGCGCGACGACGTGATAATCTACGGCATCAACGGCAAGCCGATCCAGGGTCGCACCCCCAATCAGCAGTTGCTGGTGGAGACATTCGGAAAAAATGATCTCACCTTCGCCCTCGGCCCTGCCGGCACGGGCAAGACCTATGTGGCGATCGCGCTGGCCATTCGCGCGCTCAAGAACAAAGAGGTCAGAAAAATCATTCTGTCGC
>CAZKXM010000104.1:0-5783 GCA_964556785.1 uncultured Bacteroides sp.
CTCAACGAGCAAACCCACAAGCTGATGGGATTGTTAATAGATATGGAGCTGCGCGGTTTGCTCCGCACTCTCCCCGGCAACCGTTACCAGCTTGCCTGAACTAACCGAGTAACCACCCCTTTAATCCATTTTTTCGACATCATGCCCCACGTTATCCCTTCTTCTGAAATGATCATCAATCCCGACGGATCGATTTTTCACCTTCACTTGCGCCCCGAACAGCTCACCGACAAGGTGATTCTGGTTGGCGATCCCGGTCGTGTCGACCTTGTGGCATCGCACTTCGACACACGCGATTTCGAAGTGTCGTCGCGTGAGTTCCACACCATCGGAGGCACCTACAAAGGGAAACCCATAATGTGTCTGAGCCACGGTATCGGGCCCGACAACATCGATATCGTGATCAATGAGCTCGATGCACTCGCCAATGTTGACTTCGCCACGCGCGAGGTGCGTCCCGATCACCGTCAGCTCACTCTTGTGCGTATCGGCACCTCCGGCGCCCTGCAGCCCGAGCTCCGTATCGGTACTCCGGTGATCGCCGAGAAGGCTATTGGCTTCGACGGGGTGCTCAACTATTATGCCGGCCGCGACAAGGTTGCCGACCTTGACTTTGAGCGCGATTTCTGCAGCAACACCGACTGGAATCCCCTCTGGGCGCGTCCCTACGTTGTCAATGCCGACGAAGAACTCGTTGAACGCATAGGGCGCGACGATATGGTGCGCGGCAACACCATCTCAGCCGTGGGCTTCTATGGTCCGCAGGGGCGTGAGCTGCGTCTGCCTCTTGCCAACCCGCGTCTCAACAAAACCATTGAGGAGTTCGAGCACCGCGGACGCAAGATAACGAACTATGAGATGGAAAGCGCTCCGCTGCAGGGACTCGGTCGCCTCATGGGCCATAAGGCAATGACAGTGTGCTCGATCATCGCCAACCGCATGAACCACGACGCCACTCCTAACTACAAGACCGCTATCAACGACCTTATCCGCACTGTTCTCGACCGAGTCTGAACCACACCGCCCCGCCGTTTGTTCTAAATTCAGATCATAAACTCTCTAAAATTACACGATTATGGACAAACAGCAAATCGCAAACAAGGCCGCCGAAGTATCGGCCGATGCAGCACGCCTCAGTGCCGAGGCTGCAAAAGTGGCAGCAAAGGAACAGCTCGCAGCCGACAAGTCGCAGCTCAACGAAACTCTTGACAACGCCAAGGAAGCCGCGACTGAGAAGTTTGACTCGGTAAAGAACCGCGTGAAGGATTTAGCTGCCGATATGCTCGAACGCGGATCAGACGCAGCGCAGTCGCTTGCCGACAAGCTCAAGCAGTGACCGCACGAGTCGGAATGAGAAACGGGCTCGCATGGACCCCGGCGCGTTGCACCGCGGCCCGCTCGCCTGTTTCTATGGTTGCAACGCAAACCGCGGGTTTCGGGTCCTTTGGCCCTCAACCCGCGGCTATTTTATAGATGCCCCTCACCGGGGCATCCCACCCACGCGTCCAATGTCGGTTGATATCGTGACATATCCCCGGAGGGGATGAATAGAGTAGTCGTGGGTTGAGCGAAGAGAAACCCGCGGAGAACGGGGTCACCCCCAATGTTGGCGAGCGGGCCCCCGAGCGTTGCGAGCCGGGGTGCATGCGAGCCGACATCCCACGCGCCATAATGTGTTTTTTTAACACACGCGGTTTGTCGTGACGGTCAGATTGCTGTAACTTTGTCGAAACCAATCATTGAATCCACATAGTTTCGCAAAATGACAGCTTTTCTGATCTCGCTCGCCGTACTTGTAGGCGGTTATTTCATATACGGTGCCATCGTTGACCGCATTGTCGGCACACGGGCCGATGCTCCCGTCCCGGCCGTGACTCGCGCCGACGGGGTTGACTTTATGGTGCTTCCGACATGGAAGGTGTTCCTCATTCAGTTTCTCAACATTGCCGGTCTGGGCCCGATTTTCGGTGCCATAATGGGCATTATGTTCGGACCCGCCGCTTTCCTGTGGATTTCGCTCGGCACAATCTTTGCCGGCGGTGTCCACGATTTTCTGTCGGGGATTGTGTCGATACGCGAGGGCGGGGCATCGCTCCCCGAAATCATAGGCTCTCAGCTGGGCAACAGGTTGCGCACGTTTTCGATGGTGTTCAGCGTGATCCTGCTGATGCTTGTCGGTGCGGTGTTTATCCTCACTCCGGCGGGACTCCTTGCCGGCATGACCCCCGACGCTCTCAACACTCAGTTCTGGGTGCTGTGTATCTTTGCCTACTATCTGCTTGCAACCCTGCTGCCGATCGACAAACTGATCGGCAACCTCTATCCCGTGTTCGGTGTCGCGCTCCTTTTCATGGCTGTGGGGCTGCTCGCGGTGCTGGTGTTTGGCGACTATCAGATTCCGGTGTCGTTCGGCGAGATTCTCTCTACCGACACTTCTGTAGCCGTTTTCCCGATGATGTTTGTCAGCATAGCGTGCGGAGCCATATCAGGGTTTCATGCCACACAGTCGCCTATGATGGCCCGGTGTCTCAAGAGCGAAAAGCTGGCCAGGCCGGTGTTTTATGGAGCGATGGTGGCTGAAGGTGTCGTTGCCTTGATCTGGGCTGCGGCCGCCGTGACGTTCACCGGTGGATATGACGCGCTGCACGACTATATGGCCGCCGACGGTCATTCGGCAGGATCGCTCGTTTCCGACATTAGCCGCGGATGGCTCGGCACATTTGGCGGTGTCCTTGCCCTGCTCGGCGTTATCGCCGCGCCGATCACCACCGGCGACACCGCACTGCGAAGCGCCCGCCTGATGGTGGCCGATTTCATGAAGTTTGACCAGAAGAAGTTCTGGCGCCGCATAGCCGTGACAGTGCCGATTTTCGCCATTGTGTTCGGCATAATGATGATTGACTTCAACGTGCTATGGCGATATTTTGCGTGGAGCAACCAGACCCTTGCCGTGTTCACGCTCTGGGCAATGACGGTGTATCTGTCGCGCCACCGGTTGCCCTACATAATTGCCATGCTTCCGGCTATATTCATGACGGTGGTGAGCGTTACGTATCTGCTTTATGCACCGCGTCCCGAGGGATTCGGGCTCGGAATGCCTGTGGCGCTTTCGGCAGGACTCATCACTGCCGCAGGCCTGACAGCGGCTTTCATGCGCAGCCGCCTGAGTCGTCCCGCCGTGGCCCGCTGAACACACCGTCGCTAAAGCAAAAAAACGGGCCGCCTGACTGATATGAAGTCGGGCGGCCTGTTGTGTATGAATATCGTCTGTTTTCAGGAGAATCAGAATGCCTGGAGGGCAAGATCGGTGAGCCATATCCACAGCGGGCAGAAGCCCATGAAGAGGATCACACTCAGGGTCAGTGACGATGTGCCGTTGGCCACGTAAGTGTTATATTCGCTGGCGATGATGATACCCGAGAATGCGGGGGGCAGACAGCCTGCCACAACGAGCATCTTCAGATTCAGCGGATCCATGTGGAAGATCAGACCTACAATAAGAAGCAGCGCAGGCATCACGATCATCTTGAGGATCGAGCCGAGGATAACCTGCCAGTTGATGGTAACCTTAACTGCCGAAAGGGTGATACCGGCGGCAAACACTGCCATCGACGCGTTGGCTTTGGCAATGAGGTTGAACGACGGGCTCAGATAGTCGGGCCATTTCACTCCGCAGAGCACCATCACCACCGCGAGGATAGGAGCCCATGCCACAGGCTGGGCGAGGGCGTGGATAACAGGCTTCCATGCCGATTCCTTTTTCTGACCGTTCTTCTCGGCCAATGTGGCATCGGAGGCATTCAGGAGTGACAGACCGACAGGGATGCCGACGGCATTTACCACGATACCCACAATGGCCACCACAAGGGCAACTGAAGGAGTGGTGCCGAAGATAGGCTCCAGAACGGCAAACCCGAGGAAGCCGATTGTCGGTGAACCGCTGATAAGGGCCATCACGGCGGCATCGGCGCCGGTGTTTTTCTTGAAGCAGTACTTATAGATGAAGTAGACCAACATAAAGCAGAACATGATCACAACAAGCGAGATCAGAGTGAGCTTTATGTCTTTGGCAAGCATTTCGCGACTCGCCTGAACGATCGACACGAACAGCGCGGCAGGAAGCGCGAAGTCAAGCACAACCTTGTTGAACTTCTTGGCATCGGCGCCGGTGAACACACCGCGCTTACCGGCTATGTATCCCGCCAGCATCACTACCAGGATCGGGACAACGGCATAAAGAATGATATGCGACATTTCCATAATAACGTGAGTTTGATTTCTTGATGATTAAAATATTAAAGGAAAAATCCCTCGAAGATGCCGTATAACATCAGACGGTGTAGTGGATCAGAGGAGTGGGGTTGAGGTAACCGATGTGGCCGCTCTCCTTGCCTGAGTCGGCAGCGAGCTGAACATCGATCATGCAGGGCTCGCCCGAAGCGATGGCCTCGGTGAGGGCTGCGGTGATCTCGGCAGGAGTTGTTACGTGGTAGCTGCGTGCTCCGAACGCTTCGCCGATCTTATCGTAGCGGGCGTTGATGTCGAGTGTGGTAGGAGCGGGCGCATCACCTCCCGAGGGGTTGACACCCACACCGTTGTATATACCGCCGTTGTTGAACACCATCACCGTTACAGGCAGTTTGTAGCGGCATGCAGTTGCAAAGTCCATGCCTGAGAATCCGAAAGCTGAGTCGCCTTCGATTGCCACAACCTTCTTTCCGGTAGCTGCAGCGGCGCCGACAACCGAGCCCATGCCCATGCCCATGATGCTCCATGTGGCGCAGTCAACGCGGTGGCGCGGGAGCGACATGTCGATCGTGTCGCGGGTATCGTCGAGTGTGTTCGCTCCCTCGTTGACAAGAATAACGTCGGGGTTGCTCTCGATGATAGGCTTGATGGCTGCCAAGGCTGTCCAGTGGGTCATCGGCACAGTGTTTGCCGCAGCCTCAAGGCGCGCTGCAAACTTGGCGTTCTTCTCCTTTGTCTCGGCTGCGAGGGCGGGAAGCCAGGTGGGATCGGTTGACATCGAGCGTCCCTTCATCTCATCGAGCAGAGCGCGCAGCGAGAGGTTCATGTCGCCCACCACAGGTGCATAGATAGGCGCGTTGACGTCGATTTCCTGAGGATCGACCTCGAGCTGCACGAATTTGCCGGCAGGATTCCATTTGCCCTTGCCGAAATCGAGCATCCAGTTGAGGCGGGCGCCGATCACAACAACCACGTCGGCTTCCTCCATGATTGTCGAGCGGCAGCTCAAGGCGCTCAGCTCGCCCTTGTCGGGCAGGAGGCCTTTGGCCATTGACATTGCCAGATAAGGAATCTTATAAGTGTTGACAAGCTCCGAAATGAGCGATTCGGCCTGCGCGTAGGCAGCGCCCTTACCAAGCAGAATGGCAGGCTTCTTGGCGCTGAGAATAGCCTCGGCCGCACGCTTGACAGAGTCGGCATTGGGAGCCACGGGAGAGTAGAGGTCGACAGGGGTGTAGAATAGTTTCTCGGCGTCCTCGCGGTTCATCACCTCGCCAAGGGCCGGAGTTGTCATATCGATATACACACCGCCGGGACGGCCGCTGACTGCGGCGCGGTAGGCGCGTGCCACTGCGGCGGGGATATCCTTGGCGTATGAACAGCGGAAGGCAGCCTTGACCAGCGGACGCGCTGTGTTGAGCTGATCGAGCTGCTCGTATGTGCCCATGTTCATGTCGACCATAGTCGGGTCACTTGCACCTGAAATCTGAATCATAGGATAGCAGTTGACGGTAGCGTTGGCGGTGGCGGTGAGG
>CAZKXM010000105.1:0-5506 GCA_964556785.1 uncultured Bacteroides sp.
CGCTGATGAAACAATATTTCGAGATGAAGCAGAAACATCCCGACGCGGTGTTGCTGTTTCGCGTGGGCGATTTCTATGAAACCTTCTCCGACGATGCCATCACGGCCTCCGAGATTCTCGGCATCACGCTGACACGGCGTGCCAACGGCTCGGCGGCCTATGTTGAGCTCGCGGGTTTCCCTCACCATGCGCTCGACACCTATCTGCCTAAACTTGTCAGGGCCGGAAAGCGGGTGGCCATCTGCGAGCAGCTCGAGGATCCGAAGCTCACCAAGAAGCTCGTGAAGCGCGGAATCACCGAGCTCGTAACTCCCGGTGTGGCCGTGAGCGACACCGTGCTCAACAACCGCGAGAACAACTTTCTGGCGGCCGTTCATTTCGCCAAGGGGGTGACCGGCATCGCGTTTCTCGACATCTCGACCGGCGAATTCCTTACAGCCGAGGGAACCGACGATTATATCGGCAAGCTGCTGGTGAATTTCGCTCCGAAGGAGGTGTTGGTGGAGCGCGGCAACCGCCGCCGTCTCGACGACACGTTCAAGAACGCCTATGCTGTGTTTGAGCTTGACGACTGGATCTTCACCGCCGATGCGGCCACCGACCGCCTGCTGAAACATTTCGAGACGGCTAACCTCAAGGGATTCGGAATCGACAGGCTCAAGGCCGCGATCGTTGCTTCGGGAGCGATACTCCACTATCTCGACATCACCCGCCACACCTCGGTGAAACATATCTCCACACTCACCCGCATTGAGGAGGAGAAGTATGTGAGGCTCGACAAGTTCACAATCCGCAATCTCGAGCTCACCGAGCCGATGACCGATGAAGGGCGCTCGCTGCTGAGCGTGATCGACCGCACGGTCACCCCGATGGGTGCGCGAATGATGCGCCGGTGGATGCTCTTTCCGCTGAAAGATGCGGCGGCGATCAACAGGCGTCTTGACGTTGTTGAACACCTGTTCAAGGACACCGAGGTGCGCGACACCGTTCGTGAAGGGCTTGAACTCACGGGCGATCTGGAGAGGCTGATAGGCAAGGTGGCTACCGGGCGCGTCACTCCGAGGGAGGTGCGCCAGCTCGGCGCCGCGCTCCGTGCCCTCGAGCCGGTGAAACGCGCGTGTATCAGCAGCGGCCAGCCGGCGCTGCAGGCCATCGGAGAGCAGCTCAATCCCTGTCAGTCGGTGAGCGAGCGCATTGAGCGCGAACTTGTCGATGATCCGCCCTCGCTGCTGTCGCGCGGCAATGTGATGCGCGACGGCATCAACACCGAACTCGACTCGCTCCGGCGCATTGCCTATCACGGCAAGGAGTATCTGATGCAGATTCAGGAACGCGAGAGTCAGGCCACAGGCATCACTTCGCTGAAAATCGGCTACAACAACGTGTTCGGCTACTATATCGAGGTTACCAACACCCACAAATCGAAGGTGCCCGCCGAGTGGATTCGCAAGCAGACACTTGTCAACGCCGAGCGCTACATCACAGCCGAGCTCAAGGAGTATGAAGAAAAGATTCTCGGCGCTCAGGAGAAGATCGAATCGCTCGAGCAGCAGCTCTACACTGCGCTGGTGCAGAGCCTGGCCGAGTATATCCCGGCCATCCAGCTCGATGCCGTTCTGGCGGCGCAGCTCGACTGCCTGGCGTCGTTTACCCGCGTGGCGGCCGAGAACCGCTACAACCGCCCCGTTGTCGACGATTCGCTTGAGATCGAGCTCGTCGAGGCGCGTCATCCGGTGATCGAGCGCCAGCTTCCTCCGGGCGAGCCATATATCGCCAACACGGTGCGTCTGGCCAACGACGGGACCCAGATCATGATGATCACCGGCCCCAACATGAGCGGTAAGTCGGCCCTGCTGCGCCAGACGGCCCTGAACGTGCTGATGGCTCAGATGGGCTGCTATGTGGCGGCCGACAGCGCAAGGATAGGAGTGGTCGACAAGATTTTCACCCGCGTGGGTGCCAGCGACAACATCTCGCTCGGCGAGTCGACCTTCATGGTGGAGATGACCGAGGCGGCATCGATTCTCAACAACATGAGCAGCCGGTCGCTGATTCTTTTCGATGAACTCGGGCGCGGCACCTCGACCTACGACGGTATTTCCCTGGCATGGTCGATCGTCGAATATATCCACGAGCACGGCACCATGCACCCCAAAACTCTGTTCGCCACCCACTATCATGAGCTCAACGAGATGGAAAAGAGCTTCTGCCGGATTGCCAACTACAATGTGTCGGTTCGTGAGATCGACGGCAAGGTGGTGTTTCTGCGCAAACTCGCCCGCGGAGGCTCGGAACACTCGTTCGGCATCCATGTGGCGAAGCTTGCCGGCATGCCGGCGTGGATTGTCAGGCGCGCCGACGCGGTGCTGAAGCGTCTGGAAGCATCGGGAGCGGGGTGTGTGGAAGGAGCTTCGAAGCCTGGTGCGCTTCTGGAGGCCACGCAGCCGTCAGACGGAATGCAGCTGAGTTTCTTCCAGCTCGACGATCCGGTGTTGTGTCAGCTCCGCGACCGCATTCTCAGTCTCGATATCGATAATCTCACCCCTATGGAGGCTCTCAACCGCCTCCACGACATCAAGGGGATTCTGACCGGACGCGACTGATGGACACCCGCGAGTTTGCCGAGCGTTTTCTGCTCAATCTGCCTTTCGATCCCACCGATCAGCAGACGGCCCTTATGGCCGCGCTGGCTCGATTCTGCACCCTGCCTCATCAGCAGGAGGCGGCGTTTATTCTCAACGGCTATGCCGGCACGGGAAAAACATCGGTGGTGGGTGCGCTTGTCAAGACCCTACGCGACATCGGGGCTCCGACGGTGCTCCTTGCTCCGACAGGGCGCGCGGCCAAGGTGTTTTCGGCTGCTGCCGGTGCGCCGGCATGGACAATCCACCGCCGCATCTACCGCATGCCGGCCCCGGGGGTGTATGGAGCCGAGGTGTCGGTCAATGTCAATCAGGTGCCAAACACCTTCTTTATTGTCGACGAAGCCTCGATGATCAGCGACAACGAGAGCGAGTATGCCGGATCGTTGCTTCAGGATCTGCTTGAACATGTCTACACCGGTGCTCCCGGATGCCGCATTATCTTCATGGGCGACACAGCTCAGCTGCCACCCGTTGGCTGCGAGACTTCGCCGGCCATGAACCCCGACAAACTCCGGTCGTTCGGCCTCAAGGTGAGTCGTGCCGTGATCACGCGCACGGTGCGTCAGGGGGCGGGCTCGATGATTCTGTTTAATGCCACGCGTCTTCGCCGACAGCTGGCGCAGGCCGATGATCCTGAAGTGCCGAAGTTCCGCATCGGGGGCGATGTCAGGGCCGTTGAGGGCTATGATCTGCTCGACGAGCTCGCCACGGCCTACGATACCGACGGCCCCGATGCCACAATCCTCATCACCCGCTCCAACCGCAGCGCCGCCGCGGCCAACCGGGCGATACGCAGCGGGGTGTTTTTCTCGGAGGAGGAACTCGTCAGAGACGAGCGGCTGATGATAGCGAAAAACAATTATCTGTGGAGTGCGCCGGTGAAGGAGATCGACTTTATTGCCAACGGCGACGTCGCCACGGTGACGCGGATCCATTCAACCGAGAGTGTCGACGGATTCCGTTTTGCCGATGTCACCCTCTTTTTCCCCGACCGTAACGCCGAAGTTGAATGCAAGATCCTGCTCGACAGCCTGACCTCTGAGGCGGCCACCATCGAGCCTGCGCGGCTGGGCGAGCTCTATCGGCGCCGGCTGGCCGCCGTCGGAGGGTCGGTGAGCGCGTTGCGGCGCGATCCGTGGTTCAATGCCCTGCAGGTCAAGTATGCCTACGCGGTGACGTGTCACAAGGCCCAGGGCGGACAGTGGCGCAATGTGTTTGTCGACATGTCGGGCGTTACAGGCGGCTTCGTGCCCTCTGATGACTCCGAAACCGATCCGCGCGAAATCTACCGCTGGCTCTACACGGCTATCACCCGAGCTACCGCTACACTCAATCTTGTCAACCTTCCTGAAGAGGCGATAGGTTAGAGCTTCTAAGACACCGAATTACTCAGGCTGCCATGTGAGCTCGCGGGCACCGGCTCTCACTGTGAGCCAGCGCGAGTAAACGAACAGCCAGTCGCTCAGGCGGTTGAGAAACCGCAGTACGTCGGGGTCAATTCTTTCGTCGCGGCCGAGAGTGAGCACACGGCGCTCGGCGCGGCGGCACACGGTGCGGCAAATGTGGGCTTCGGCGGCAGCGCGAGTGCCCCCGGGCAACACAAAGCTGCGCAGCTGCGGCAGGGCGGCATCCATGTCGTCCATCGACTCCTCAAGGCGCTCGATGTGGCGCGGTTCAAGCCCTTTGCACTTGTCGGCACCCTCGGTGGCCAGATAGGCACCGATATTGAATAGCTGGTTCTGGATCAGGTCGAGCATGGTTGTACGGTCGTCGTTGACATCGCCGGTAAACACCCTGAGCAGGCCAATCTGGGCATTGAGTTCGTCGATCGTGCCGTATGCCTCAAGGCGCGGCGCATCTTTCTCTATTCGTTTGCCGCCTACAAGCGAGGTTGTTCCGGCGTCGCCCGTGCGGGTGTAAATCATGCTTTTTGCCATGTGTGAAGAAAAAATTAGTTTTTCCAAAGATACTGATTTTTTTGTTAACTTTGCTGCGAGGCCTCGAAACTTCTTTGCCGGAGTTTTTCGATCGCCTCAGTCATGGAGGGCCATGCCGGCTGTCTCCTTACATATTTCAAGAAGCGTTTTTGCTTTATCCTTCGTGCCGAAATCGCCAATTTCAACCAAAGAGGGTCAAGGCAGTCAAAAAAACGCTTCCTGTCTTGCCGCGTTATGTCCACTCCCCGGCAAGGGGATGTGCCGATAATCGGTCAAGGCGTGGGAGTGGACTGTTTATCCTTTGGAGGGTGTTTGGCGATACCCGGTGCGAGATAAACTGAACATCGTTCCACGTCTTCTTTTTTTAACCCCTTCAAAACAACGGATCAGCCGGGAACGGGCTCCCTCACTCACAGGATGCTGCACATCGGTCATCGCATCAAGGAGGTTTTTGACCGGATGCCGAAAGGACACACTGCTGATTGGCTCGCGGCGCGGCTTCATTGCAAGCGTGCCAACGTCTATAATATTTTCGGGCGCCAGTCGGTCGACACCATTCTGCTGGCCCGCATCAGCCGCATTCTCGATCACGATTTCTTTGCCGATCTCTCGGCCGACCTTCATGAATCGGAGCCCGGAGTAAACTCTGATCTCTGATACCCATCGGGCGGCGGTCGGTCAAACGATTTCATACGCGATGTATGATTTTCTGATACACAATGCACATTCTTCTGATACACAACTATTAGCTTCGGCGAGCCACTCCTTGCTACCTTTGCACATTATTATAAATTGAGAACAACTATAACAATTCTTTATCCTTATGAAAAAGCATTGCGCGCTATTCCTTGCGATGGTGCTCGGCCTGCTCGGCTTCGCCGCCTCGGCATTCCCAGTGACAGTCAATGTGGAAGGCGATAGCCC
>CAZKXM010000106.1:0-5499 GCA_964556785.1 uncultured Bacteroides sp.
CTGTGCCTGGGCAAGCTGCGCGCGGTGAATGTTGTCGCCATCGGCCTTGTTGATCACGATTCCGTCGGCCATCTCCATGATTCCGCGCTTTATGCCCTGCAGTTCATCGCCGGTTCCGGCGAGCTGGATCAGCAGGAAGAAGTCAACCATCGAATGGACGGCTGTCTCGCTCTGGCCCACACCTACAGTCTCAACGAAAATATTGTTGAAGCCGGCAGCCTCACAGAGAATGATAGTTTCACGGGTTTTGCGTGCTACGCCGCCGAGGCTGCCTGCCGAGGGGCTGGGACGGATAAATGCGTTAGGGTGAACCGACAGCTTTTCCATGCGGGTCTTGTCGCCCAGAATGCTGCCGCGGGTGCGCTCGCTCGACGGGTCGATCGCGAGCACGGCGAGCTTGCCGCCATCCTTGATCACATGAAGGCCAAACACATCGATCGACGTGCTTTTGCCGGCACCGGGGACACCGGTGATACCGATGCGCCGTGAGTTGCCGCTGAAGGGAATGCACTTCTCGATCACCTCTGACGCGAGCGCACGGTGATCATGCGACAGACTCTCGATATAGGTCACTGCTCGCGACAGGGTCGTGATATCGCCCTTGAGAATCCCCTCCACAAGCTCGCCCGACGTGGGCAGAGGGGCGCGTCGCCGGCGCTGCATGTAGGGGTTGACCACCGGGGGCTGCTCAACGCCTGAATTCACCGTCAGGCCGATATATTCTTCGTTGTTTTCAGGATGTTTCATGGCTTAACTTCGCCAACCACCCTCACAACGGTGCGGGGATTGGCGGGATCGTTGGTTATGATGATAATTCGGGCATTGAGCATGTCGGAGCTTCCGAGTTGCGCCGGATCGACCACAACGGCGATCCTTTCTGCCTTGCCCGGTTTCACTGTTTGTTTCTTAATCTTGACCGACACCGAAGGGTCGGCGCTGTAGACACGCCTGACGATCATAGGCTCGTGCCCTTTGTTTTTGAGCTGGAGGGTGAAAGTCAGAGGCTTGTCGGCCGGATTGATGCGCCCGCAGTCAATCATTGAGGGTTCAACATCGACAACCGGAGCCCTGTCGAGCTGCGCGCCGGTCAGCTTCGAGAAGTCTTCGCGCACTATCGCCACGCTCTTGAGGTCGATGCGACGCCCGCCGGCGGCAATGGAAACGGTGTCGTTCACAATGTCCCACTGACCGGCCTTGAATGGATCGAACACGGTGGAGATCACGAAATTCTCGCCCGGAGGCACAGCTGCCGGACTGATCGTGACCGATATATGCTCAGGTTTCGAGAGTATGCGCGGGCGCAGGGTGTCGGCCAGAGAATTGTAAGCCTCGATATAACGGCCCCCTGTTTCGTTGACGGTTATCTCCCCGAACATCAGCACATCGCTGCGGAGTTTCATGGCTCCGGCATCAACGGGATAACGGCTGCGCAGAGTGTTGGCGGTGCCGATAACGGTGCCGCAGATGTTGAGTGTTGTCTTCGCGGGATTGGCGTTGGTTGTAACCTGCACGCTTTTCTTGAATTTTCCGGGACGGCCCGAAGCATCGAAGCCGACGGTGACACGGGCGGTGTCGCCGGGAGCCACGGGGCGGTCAGAATAGTGAGGTGTGGTGCATCCGCAATTGGCACGCGCATTGAGCACCACCAGCGGCTCATCGCCTACGTTGACACCTTCGAACGTACACGACACCACTCCCAGATCCTCGTCGAAAGCACCGAAATCATGCTCTTCGGTGAGCCACACAAGCTCAGCGCCGGCCCGCGCCATGAACACTGTCGCCAGACAGCCGATCAGAGTAAGCAGCCGTGACTTCATTTCTTAGCCGGAATGACCACTCCCGAGAAGCGCAGTTTCACATTTTTCGGCTTACCGTTGGTGCGCACAATCACCTCGCGGTTGAGCTCGCCGCGTCGGCCGGTCGGATCGAAAGTAATGCTCACCTCTCCACCTTTGCCGGGTGCAATCGGTTCTTTCGGGAAACTGGGGCGGGTACATCCGCAGCCGCCGTTGCTCACCGACACAATGATGAGCGGGTCGGTGCCTACGTTGGTGAACTGATAGTTGAACGTCACGCGACCCTTCGAGGCCTGGATCTGGCCCAGATCGATTGCGGTGTCGTTGAACTTGATTGATGCCTGCTCCTTGGCGGCAAGCCCAAGAGCAATGACAACCACAGAAATCATTAAAAGCAGATAGCGTTTCATAAGGCTTTCAAGGTGAGATTTGCGGATTGCAAAAGTAATAAAATTTGATCTAACTGAAAAACGCTTATCAACGCTTATTGGTTGCCCGGCTGCCGGGAGTGAGGATCAGTGCACCACCATCTTCCTGACTTCGGTGCCACGACGGATCACATACACTCCGGGGGCGAGCGAGCTGCATCTGCTGTCAATTCTCACACCACCTACGGTGTAGATCTCCTCTGCATAATCTGTTTCTGCCTCAACAGCTTCAATCGCGGCAGGGTCGGTGACAATCACCCGGCAACTGCTTTCACTCAGATTCTCCGGGCTGCGGACGGTTATCGATGTCTCGCCGGGAGCGATGGCGCTCACCATGCCCGAGTCGGTAACGGTTGCAACGGCCGCGTCGGAGCTCGACCAGAGCACGCGCTGATCGGTGGCATTGGCCGGTATCACCTGAGCCTCAAATTTGGCTGTTTCGCCCACCTTGAGCTGCAGGGTAGCGTCGGTCATATCCTCGCCGTTGAGCATGGGGATCACACGGTCCACATCAACGTGATTCACATCGGTTACATTCAACTCAATCCAATCTTCCAGCTCGGGGAAATAGCTGTACGCCAAGACTCTTATACCGCCCCAGCCTCTTGCCGTGAGCAGTCCGTCGGCATCGACGGTAGCAACCTCAGGAAGGGGTGAGATCCAGTTGACAAACTGAACTGTGGTGAGGGCCGGATCGAACTGTGCGTGGAGCTGCAGGGTCTCTCCCACTTCAACCGAGGTGCGATCGGCAGTTACAGTCAATGACTTGGCTTCGACAACGTCGGCATCGGCAATCACCTTGATGCTCACCTGCGTTTCAACTCCGCTGCGCATACGGCCTTTGAGCAGGGCTGTGCCGGGATTCTTTAGAGTGAGCGGGAACGCTTTGTAGCATGAGTTTTCACTGTCGGAAACAACTCCACTATAGCTAACCTCAACCACAGCTGGATCCGACACCTCCCAACTGATGGGGTCGGAAAACCAAATCATGCCAGCCTCGGCCGGGTTGGGATACACCTTAATTTCGTAACGCCCACTGCTGTTGGCTGGGAGCGTAACCGTTCGGTCTTCGGTGGCAGTTGACCCGCCATACTCCTGATAGCCAATGCGCGCGGTGATCGACTCAAGATGTCGGCCAACCTTGACCACGCATGAAGCACTCTTGCCTGATGGCGCGGTTACGGTAATCGTGGTTTCGCCTACTGACACACCCTTCACCACACCGTTGCCGCTAACTGTCGCCACTGCGGGATCAGCAGATGCCCATTTGAGTTCGGGAAGGGTTGCGCTTGGAGGATATACGGTAGCCGAAAGAGTAACATTCTCACCTACTGCAACAATGACTTCGTCAAACATCTGAGTGATCACAACTGCATCGGCCTCCTTGCTGGTAAACGGCAAAATGCGGCTGAAGTCCTTCCACTGCGCGGCCTGGCGATAGAGCTCAACCGATCCTTCAGGCACAAAAAGAGTTGCATTTGCCGGATTGACGCTCAATGTCTTAGCCGCCGGAGGAGTGGTTGCCATGCAATAAAAAGTCATGTCGCTGTTGCTGAACGCCCGGCTCTCGATTGTCTTGACATTCCTGCCAAGAGTCACGTATCTTAAAAAGCTTTCATAAAATGCATCGGCTCCGATAGTGGTTACTGAAGCCGGAATCTCGATTTCGCGCAGGGTGCGGCAGTAGCTGGCCATGCCTTCCGGGATTTCGGTTATGGTGGTAGGGAGCTGAAGACGTCGCAGCTGCGTTGAGCTGAATGCCTCTGCCCCAATCGAGGTAACGCCTGCGGGAACCGCCATCTCCTTCAATCCTGAATATCTGAACGCTCTCTCGCCAATCGATGTCAGCGACGAGGGCAATGAAACTGCCTCCAGCATCTCACAGTCAGCAAAAGCATCATTTCCGATAGTCAGCAGCCCATCAGAGAATTCTACACTCCAAAGATTCTTGCACGAAGCGAATGCCGACGCTCCGATCTGCGAAACAGTCGGCGGAAAGTTCACACTCTCCAATCCGCTGAGAGAAAAAGCATAGTCACCTATCCTGTTGAGTCCGTTGATCGCAATTTCATTCAGCGATGAACAGCCATAGAACAATCCCTCGGGAACGGCTGTCATCACAGCCGGCAGCTCTGCGCTGCGCAGTGCCTTGCACTCTCTGAAAACATATTTCCCGACCGATTCAAGCTTCGCCGGAAGAATTACCGACCTGAGGCTGGCGCAACCGTCGAAAGCATAGTCACCGATCCGAGTGAGCTCGGCAGGCAGGTTGATCGCTGCGAGCGAGCTGCATCCATTGAAAGCTCTGCTGTCAATTTTGTTCAACCCTTGCGGCATGGTGACGCTCACCAGCGAACTGCACATGCTGAACGCGCTGAGTCCGATCGTCTTCAACGACTCTGGCAATATGATTTCTTCCAGATTGACACACCCGGTGAAAGTGAAGTCGTTAATCGCATCCACCTCCGAGAGGATCACTACCTTCTTAAGTTCCTCACACGATTCAAACGCACCTCCGTAGATTCCGGTAACCGGATAAAGCACTCCGTTATCATAAAGCGATTTCGGAAGCCTGAGTTCCTCAGGAATTCTTCCAGCTACGTATCCTGAAATTTCGGCATAACCTTTTGCAATGTTCAGGTTGTAAAACAGGATTCCGTCAGTTCTTTGTTCCGCGCGGGCCGGAATCAGTAGAATCAGTAACGCCAACAGGAGTGTTGAGAGTCTCTTCATTATGCAAGGCTTATTAAAGGTTTATTATTTGTGTGTTTTTGGCGCCAACCTGCCGGTGATATAGGGTGGCGACGTGTGTTTTAATAATTATCGATGGCCCAAAGATAGATAATAAAATCGGACGATGCAAATCGAGCTCTGTTCACGAAAAAGAGATCCGGAAAGCGCACTGCTTTCCGGATCTCCAATAAGTTGATTCCGCAAGGGATATTATCAGGCCTTGACGGCTGCTTTCTTAGCGCTCTTGTTGCGGCGCGAGTCGGTGAGATAAGCCACGGGAGCTGCCACGTAGATAGTGGCGAGTGTACCGATAACCACACCGAAGATCATCGCGAAGGTAAACGAGCGGATTGCGTCGCCACCAAGAATGAAGATACACAGAAGCACGAGCAGCGTTGAGCACGATGTCATCACGGTTCGTCCCAGAGTAGAGTTGATCGAGTCGTTGATTGTCACACCGAAGTCCTGCTTGGGATGCAGACCGACATTCTCACGCACGCGGTCAAACACAACCACGGTGTCGTTGATCTGATAACCGATCA
>CAZKXM010000107.1:0-5439 GCA_964556785.1 uncultured Bacteroides sp.
GGGCCACGCACAGCAGGCGATGGCCGACGCCGTAGCATGCGGCTACTGGCACCTGTGGCGCTACAACCCCGCGCTCGAGGAGGAAGGAAAGAATCCCTTCACTCTTGACAGCAAGGAGCCCGACTGGGACCGGTTTGACGACTTCCTCAAGGGCGAGGTGCGCTATGCGTCGGTTTGGAAACAGTATCCCGACCAGGCAGCCGAGCTCTTCGCCGCCGCCAAGGCCAACGCTCAGTGGCGTTACAACAACTATCGCCGCCTTGCCCGTCAGCAGTGGGGCCAGGATCCCGACGCACTCGCCTGACCCTTCCGTCAGCCAAACAATATCAGAAAGGGAAGATGCAGCCTCGATGCGGCGCATCCTCCCTTTTTGCTTGTTGAGAAAGTTTGTAACTTTGAGCCCTGTTTGCGAACTCTCGACAGGGGGCGGCGCGTTATATAACCGTCAGCCCTCTCATAGCTAAAACCGGGTGACCTAACGATATGAAACTTAATTCCATTACCGAAAATATCCGCCAGCGCCTCGGCATCGCCGAGCTTAACCCGATGCAGAAACAGATGGCCGAAAACCAGGCTGCCGCATCGGTTCTGCTTGCTCCCACAGGGTCGGGCAAGACCCTTGCCTTCACCATCGCCATGCTCCGGTCTCTCGGCAAGCCGGTGCGCGGTGTAAGAGCCGTTGTGATCGCCCCATCGCGCGAGCTGGTGATGCAGATTGCCGACGTTGTACGCCCCATTGCCACAGGCTACAAAACCGTGGCGTTCTACGGCGGTCACCCGATGCAGGAAGAGATCAGTTCGCTCGCCGTCGTGCCCGACATCATCATCGCCACTCCCGGGCGCCTGCTCGACCATCTGCAGCGGTCAACCCTCAGCGTTGCCGATGTGCAGACCCTTGTGCTCGACGAGTATGACAAAGCTCTCGAACTCGGGTTTGAAGACGAAATGAAGAAGGTGACCCGGCGCATGGAATCGCTCAGCACCGTGATCCTCACCTCGGCAACGCGTCTGAGCGAACTGCCCCGCTGGCTCCCCCTGGCAGCGAAGGCCGAGGTGATCGATTTCACAACCGATGAAAAGGCCGTGAAGAGAGTCGACAAGGTCAATGTGGAGAGCCCGGCGCGCGACAAACTCGACACTCTCGTTGATTTGCTCTGCGCGCTCAATCCCGACGGAAAAGCGATTGTGTTTGTCAATCATCGCGAGGCGGCCCAGCGTGTCTACGACCGCCTGCGCAGCCTCGGCATGCCCGCAGGGCTTTATCACGGAGGTCTCGACCAGCCTGAGCGCGAAAATGCCGTGGAGATGCTTGAAAACGGCACAACGCCGATCCTTGTATCGACCGACCTCGGCTCGCGCGGGCTCGATATTGCAGGCGTTGACTCAGTGATCCACTATCACTTGCCCCCCACGCCCGAAAGCTGGATTCACCGCAACGGGCGCACTGCACGTCAGGATGCGCAGGGCACAGTCTATCTCATCACCACTGAAGGTGAGGACATCCCCGAATATGTCAGCTGGGACCGCTCGTGGCGCCCTGCCGAGGCACCTGCCGAGTGCCCCATCCGTCCGAGCCGCGCAACGCTCTATTTCAACGTAGGGCGCAAGGAGAAAGTGAGCCGCGGCGACATTGCAGGGTTCCTTATAGCTAAGGGAGGGCTGAAGCCCGACGAGGTGGGCCGCATATCCGTGCGCGATCATTGCGCCCTCGTGGCTGTGCCCGCGGCAAAAGCGCGCGAGGTTATCAAAGCCGTGTTGCCTGAGAAAATCAAGGGTAAGCGAGCGCGTATCAGTAGGCTTGCCTGACCCTCAGCTGCCAGAAGGCCACGGCAGCTGCCGCAGCCACATTGAGCGAGTCGACCCCGTGAAACATCGGGATCCGCACCGTGTAGTCGGCACTGTCAATCACCCGCTGGTCAAGCCCGTCGCCCTCGGTGCCCATGATCACGGCGAGCCGCGGCTCCTGACAGAGCGCCTCGTCGTCAATCGACACTGACTTGTCGGTCAGCGCCATCGCGGCCGTTGCGAAGCCGAGTTGCTTCACCGAGGCTACCGCATCGTCAACCCATGCCCACGGCACAAGAAACACCGAACCCATCGACACCCTGACCGAGCGGCGGTTAAGCGGGTCACACGACTGGCGTGTGAGCAGCACCGCATCGATGCCCAGGGCTGCCGCCGAGCGGAAAATAGCCCCGATGTTGGTGGTGTCGGTCACACTGTCAATCACCACCACGCGCCGTGCACCCGGGCACACCTCCGCCGCAGTCTTCTCCGCCGGACGCCGCATGGCGCAGAGCACACCCCGCGTCAGGGTGTAGCCCGTGAGCTCGGCAAGCAGGCTGCGCTCACCGGTGTAAACCGGCATGTTGTCATTGCAAAGTCTGAACAGCGGAGCTGCGTCGCCCTCAATGTGGCGGCGTTCGCAAAGCATGCTCACGGGCTCATAGCCGGCACGCAGCGCAACTTCGATCACCTTCGGGCTCTCGGCGATAAACAGCGCCCGGGCCGGATCGAGCCGCGAACGCAGCTGCGACTCGGTCATCGAGGCAAACACCTCGATCCCCGGATGGCTGAGCGATTCTATTTCTATCACTTTCATGCTGACTGCAAATTTAGGGATTTTTCGTAACTTTGCGCCCTGATTATGCGCCGCCTACGTTTTTGTCAGCTACTGATTCTTCTCAGCCTTTCTCTCACGGCTCTTGCCGGCGAGAGCGCCGACTCATTGACTGCGCCGCAGAAACGGTCGAAAACCGAATGGATCGGCCAGCTGATACGCACCGGTTTCCAGATCAACGACTCGACGATCAACTATCCGGCGTTTCCCCGGTTCTGTGTCAAGGTCTACAACTGGGGCGACCGAACCTTTAACTCCTACGACCATGATTACGTGGTCAACACCGGCCATAACTGGAAGCTGAGGGCGAGGAGCTTCAACTGGATGGAAAACTATGCGTTCATGTTCCCCGACCGGCGCGAGGTGTTCATGCGCAGCAATCTTTACGCCGATATCGGTGCCAGTTTGAACTTCATGGCAGTGAGTGTGGGCTACATGTTCAATGCCAACGATCTTGTGCATTCCTCCAACGACACGCGTAACATCTTCACATTCAACTTCACATGCTCGCGCTTCACCATTGACCTGATAAGGACCTACACCCGCGGCGGCGCCAAGATCACCCACATATCCGACTATAAAACCGACCATTGGCGCGACATTCCGTTCGACAACATCACCAACACCACAACAGCTCTGTCGGGCACATACTTCTTCGGGCATAACCGTTACAGCCACGCCGCGGCCTACAGCTTCTCGAAATTTCAGCTCAAGAGCGCCGGCTCATGGCTCGCCGGCATCATCTATCTGAGGCAGAACCTGTTTCTGGATTTAAGCAGCCTGCCGCAGGAGCTGATCTATAACATTCCGGTTGAAGACCTTCAGTTCCGGTTCCACTATACCGACTATATGCTCGCAGGCGGCTACGGCTACAACTGGGCCATCAGGCCGCGCAAATGGCTGCTCAACATAACCGGCAAGCTCGGAATGGGTTACAAACACACCTATGAGGACAACACCGACGGACGCCGCAGCATGATTGCGCTCAATCCGGTTGTCGACGGTGCGCTTGTCTACAACCACCGCTCGCTCTTTGCCGCCCTGCAGGGCCATTTCTCGGGCCGGTTCTATTTCAACGGCAACTACACCTTTTTCAATTCGTTGTCGCAGGCCGAGCTCACTGTGGGTGTGAGGTTCTGAACAACAATGCAATCGCAAAAATTCCTGACAATGACAACCAAACTGACATCTGACGAACAGGCGCGCTATTCGCGCCATCTGGCAATGCCCGGTTTCGGGCCTGAAGCGCAGCAACGCCTCAGGCAGGGCAGTGTGCTCGTGATCGGCGCCGGCGGACTCGGCTCCCCGGTGATTCTTTATCTTGCCGCGGCAGGTGTGGGCCATATCGGCATTGCCGACGGCGACAGGGTGGATCTGTCAAACCTGCAGCGCCAGATCATTCATTCAACATCGCGGCTTGAGCAGGTGAAGGCCCTGAGTGCGGCCCGTACAGCGGCCGACCTTAACCCGGGAGTCAGGTTTACGGTTCACGAATGCTTCGCCACGCCCGGGAATATCGACTCACTGATCGAGCCTTACGATTTTGTGATCGATGCCACCGACAGTTTCACCGCCAAGTTTATGATCAACGATGCGTGTGTCAGGGCATCCAAGCCGTTCAGCCATGGCGGAATATTCCGCTTCTTCGGTCAGCTGACGACGTGGACCCCCGGCCATGCATGCTACAGATGTCTGTTCGACACCATGCCTGAGCCGGCTGAAGCCCCCGGCCCGCTGTCAACCATCCCCGGTGTGATCGGTGCTCTGCAAGCCACTGAAGCCATCAAGTTCCTCACATCGACCGGCGAGCTCCTGACCGACACCCTCCTCACTTTCGATGCCTTGACAATGACATTCCGTAAGATCGCCGTCCCGATGTCGGATTCACATCCGCATTACTAAAAAATTTCGTTATCTTTGCGTTGATGAATCAGCCGCTTTCACCATTTCGCCGAGGCGCCGACAATGGCTTCTTGTTCGGGCTATACCTCTCAGTGCTCTATCTGCTGATGATTTTCAGCTCAAGCGTTCCGCTTCTCAACATCCCCGTGCTCGGAATGATGGTAGCTGTACCGGCACTGATCTATTTCATGCTGCGTCGCGACCGTCTCGCTCCCCAGGGTGGCGTCACCATTGTCGGGGCTCTCTGGATCGACGGATTGCTCACATTTCTGTGTGGCGGCCTGATCGGCTCTCTGGTGGTGTTTATCTATATGCGCTGGATTGATCCTGATTTTATTGTAAGCAACATCGAGCAGTCGATCTCCCTGCTTGAGGCCGCCGGCGATGCCGACAGCATTGAGCTCGCCGACGAATTCCGCTCGGCCATGAGCAACGGCTTCAATGTGTCGCCGATTGTCTTCGCCATGACACTGCTCTGGATGGTGACATTTTCGGGCTCTATCCTCTCGCTGATTCTCAGTGCCGTCATTGCGCGCAAACATTCAGCCCCCGGGCAAGCTAACACATTTTGACCTCCATGGATATTTCAGTAATTGTGCCTCTGTACAACGAGGCCGAATCGCTCCCCGAACTCGCCTCTTGGATTGAAAGAGTGATGAGCGACAACGGGTTTACCTACGAAGTGTGGATGATCGACGACGGTTCCATCGACAATTCATGGAGTGTGATCGAGGAGCTGTCGCGCCGCAATCCCGCTTTCAAGGGGGTGTCGTTCAGACGCAATTACGGAAAGTCGCCCGCGCTCAACACCGGCTTTGCCCGCGCCGCCGGCGATGTGGTCATAACCATGGATGCCGATCTGCAGGACTCTCCCGATGAAATTCCCGAGCTTTACCGCATGATCACCGCCGACGGCT
>CAZKXM010000108.1:0-3604 GCA_964556785.1 uncultured Bacteroides sp.
CATGAGGAGAGAGAGAGAACTGATGTCGACATCGGGAAACTCGGGCCCCAGCCAGCTGAGTGTTCCGGCGCGGAGCACGTAGGTTTCAAGCAGATAGTTGATTGGGAGCGTGATGACGAGCATGAAGGTCACCGCCACTCCGAGGCCGAACGCGGTCTTGACATTCTTCGACATCGCCAGAAACGAGCACATGCCCAGGAAGTAGGCGAAGATCATGTTGTCGACGAAGATCGACCGGATGAATATGTTGAAATTTTCCATTTGCTTCTCAATCAGTGAAAAAAGGAGGGGAAAGAGGGGGATCAGTCGTCACACAGCTCGGGATTGCGCGCCCGTTGCACCCAGATGATGCAGGCCACGACAATCAGCGCCATCGGCGGGAGGATCATCAGGCCGTTGTTGACATATCCGGCGTCATACCATGCCTGAGGAAACACCTGATAGCCCAACAGGGTGCCCGAGCCGAAAAGCTCGCGGAAAAAACCCACGATGATCAGGATAACGGTATAGCCCAGCCCGTTGCCTATGCCGTCGAGAAATGCCGGCCACGGCTTGTTGCTCATGGCGAAGGCTTCGAGGCGCCCCATAAGGATGCAGTTGGTTATAATCAGCCCGATGAACACCGACAGCTGTTTTGAAGCATCGTAGGCGAACGCTTTCAGAAGCTGGTCGACGATCACCACCAGCCCGGCAACAACAACCAGTTGTGCAATGATGCGGATGTTAGTCGGAATTGTGTTGCGCATCAGCGAGATAATGACGTTGGCAAACGCGAGCACGGTCACCACGGAGATTCCCATCACTATAGCCGGCTCCAGCTTGGCTGTTACGGCCAGCACCGAGCAGATGCCGAGCACCTGCACAACAACAGGATTGTTGCGCGACAGCGGGTTGAAGAGCACACTCTTGAGCGATATCTTTTCTGCCATAATCCAGTCTACTTCAATGATTTGAGAAATGCCTTGTAAGGGGCCACGCAATTGTCGATCATCGCACCGACACCCTTGGAGGTTATGGTGCCACCCGAGATGCCGTCGACATAGTCGGCGCCCGCGGCCGGTTTCATGCCCTGCTTCACCACCTCGACCGGCAGGAATTTTCCTCCTTTGAAAAACTCCTTGCCCTCAAACTGGTCGCTGAAGGCCGGCTTGGCGATTTCGGCACCCAGGCCCGGTGTCTCTCCCTGATGGTCGAAGAAGGCGCCGTAGACGGTCGTGCCATCGGCGTCAAAAGCCATATAGCCCCAGATCGGGCCCCAGAGGCCTGCTCCGTAGAGCGGGATAACATATTTAAGTCCGTCAGTGTCGGTTTGGCACACGAACACCGGCAGGCGGCGCTCGTCGGCCGGGCGCGATGCTTCGGCGGCAACATCGATTTCAAAGGCATTGTCGCCCGTCTGATGCCCGGCGGCGTCGTAAACAGGCTGAGCGATAATATGGTCGTTGAACACTGTGATGATATCGCCTCCGGCGGGAGCGGTGATGCGTGCCGAAGCGAGGATCTGGCGCATTTTGTCGGCGTTGGCGTTGGCTGTCTGGCGACCCCGCAGGGAAAGGGAGGTGACGGCAAGTGCGGTGCCGACAACGAGCACCAGCACTATGATGTAGACAACCATGTAGAGGTTGCTCTCCTTGTTGAATTTCATTGGTTGCCTCCTTTCTTCATAGCTACGGCCGTGCGCCGGGCGCGGCGGCGGATGTTGGCGTTGACAACGCAGTAGTCGATCAGCGGGGCAAAAGCGTTGGCCAGGAGCACAGCGAGCATCGCGCCTTCAGGGTAGCCGTTGTTGTAGGTGCGGATAATCACAGCGACGGCTCCCACCAGGAATCCGTAAACCCATTTTCCTGTGTTTATGCGCGATGCCGTCACAGGATCGGTCGCCATAAACACTGCGGCGAAAGCGAGTCCGCCGAACAGAAGCTGGTCGAGCGGCGAGAGGAACGAAGCCGGATAGGTGGGAGTGGCAAACACGTTTGCAATCCAGCCTGTGAAAAGGGCGCCACCAACCACAGCCACGATTATGCGCCATGATGCGATGCCTGTTAAGAGCAGCAGCGCGGCTCCGATACAGATGGCCAGAGTGGATGTCTCGCCGAAGGAGCCCGGAATGAGTCCGAGAAAAGCGTCCCACGCTGAGACGTCGGCCCCGACGGCATTGTGAATCTCAAGCGGGGCGCCGTTTTGAATAGCGATCTGGCCGAGGGGTGTGGCTCCCGACACACCGTCGGTAAAGTTCACCGTGTGACCCAGCCCGAGGATAGGTTTCGAGGCGATGAACACACGGTCGCCGCTCATCTGTGCCGGATAGCTGAAAAAGAGGAACGCGCGGGCCACCAGCGCCACATTAAACACATTGTAGCCTGTGCCACCGAACACCTCCTTGACGAAGATCACCGAGAAGGCTGTGGCCACGGCAAGCATCCACAGCGGCGTCTCAACCGGGCATATCATCGGAATCAGTATGCCGGTAACAAGGAATCCTTCCTGAATCTCTTCGCGGCGCCACTGAGCTACAATGAATTCGATGCCGAGCCCCACTACATAGGTAACCACAATGCGGGGCAACACAGCAAGGAAGCCGTAGAGCAGCAGCTGTCCGGTGGGAAACTCCGTGGCACCCGCGGCAAGCCAGTTCTGATAGCCCGTGTTGTACATGCCCATCACAAGGCATGGCAGCAGGGCGAGCACCACAATGATCATCACGCGTTTTGAATCGATGGCATCGTGGATCTGGCTGCCCGAGGTTGAAACAGTGTTGGGAGTGTAGAGAAACGTGTCGAGACCGTCGAACACCGACTGGAGCGCGTGAAACCGGCCCCCTTCGTGGAAGGCCGGACTGATGCGGTCGAGGTAACGTTTGAGAAATTTCACTTTAAGAGAAATGAGAGTGGATTGATTTCGGAGGTCAGGAGAGTTCCTTGCGCAGGAAGTCGAGCCCTTCGCGAATAATTTTCTGGAGTTCGAGTTTCGAGGGATCGGCCCATTCGGCGCAGGCAAAGTCGGCGGGAGCCACTTCATAGATGCCCAGAGCCTCCATCTGCGCGATGTTGCGCGAAAGCACCGCCTTTATCAGATGTTCAGGCATAATGTCCATCGGAATGAGGCTTTCGTAGATTCCCGACATTATCATGGCTCGACGGCCGCCGTTGATGCGTGCGTCGGGACAGTAGCGTTTGCCGGGCATGAGCCATGATAGAAACGACCTGTTGCGGCTCATTTTTGAGGGAGAGAGCGAGGCCCAGCCCATGAATTCGTCGGCGTCGATCCCTTCAAGGATCACCGTGAGCTGGCGGTAGGGGCGGCGAAGGTAACCGTCGGGCCCTACGCTGTGGCCTGTCAGCACGTTGCCCGAAATCACCCGCAAGGGTCGCTCCGTTTCCTTCAGGTTGCCGTTCAGAAGCGCTCTCACAGGTGCTCCCGGAACGGTGAGCACGATGGCGGGGTGTTTCACTTCAGGGCCGGTGACGGCCACCGGTGTCAGATAGCTGACCGTGCCCGTCGTTGCCAGGCTTCCTATAGCAGCAAGCGTCGTGCCGTCGAGAGTCCAGATGGTTTCGCCTTTGTTTACCGGGGCAATGTTGGCCGCGATTACGCCCGGGTTGCC
>CAZKXM010000108.1:3704-5417 GCA_964556785.1 uncultured Bacteroides sp.
TCAAACGGGCGCTGGCTCATCATTGCCCAAAGGCCGCATTCCATCATTGCGCGGCGAAGCGATTCGGAGTCTGAAGGAACGTCGAAATGTTCGGTTGAACGGTCGCTTTGCTGGTCAACCTCAATAACAGCGCGTTCAATATGGCGCCGCTCGCCCCTGACGATTTCCCTCACAGTGCCGTCAACAGGGCTCACAAGACAGATTGCAGAATGGGTTTTGTCGGTGAAAAGCGGGGCTCCGGCCTTTACCTTATCGCCAGGCTTGACAGCCGGACGGGCTGTGAATCCGGGAAAGTCGTCGGGAATGATTGCAATTTCCGTCACGGAGAGTTTTCCCGAGGGGACAGCTTCTGATGTCAGTGCGCCTTCCAGACGCAGGTCAAGACCTTTCCTGATGTTCAGGGTTTGCTTCATGATATGTTCCTATTTGCAGGAAAAAGCATTGGTTTTCGGTGCAAATTTACAGAATTTTTTCGATTAAGTTAATAGATCTGAATAAAAATAGGCCGAAACCACTCAGAACCTCATTTTGGAACAAAAAATTTTGCTGTTTTGAAATATATGGATAATTTTGCAGGTGGTTTAGAATAAAATCAGGAACCTTGCGTTAATACCATTGAACACAGCCCCCTGCCGCGGCAGGCTTCGGAGTCTCCGGAAAAAAGATATGGCTAAACTCAGGGACCGTGTGATTCAACCGATCAGACTAAAGAACTTTAACCAAATATCACTCAAAAAAAGTAATTCAAAAAAAACGTTATGGAAGCTCAAAAGCCCACCGCAACCCGGCCTAACGCCGCAAAGCCTAAAACCGAAGGCTCTAACGTAAAAGGCATCAAGAATGCGTTTCTCGTGATCTTGGCATGCTTTGCTGTTGCAGTTATTCTCTTTATTTTCTGGTTCGGCCACGACATGCACTTCGATGAAGGCGGTCATCCTCAGGACCTCTGGGGCACCGTGTATAAAGGTGGTGTGATCGTGCCTATCCTCCAGACCCTCCTTCTGACTGTGATCGTTCTTTCAGTTGAGCGCTGGATCGCTCTTTCGAACGCCAAAGGCAAAGGCAACATCACCAAGTTTGTTGCCGGTGTGAAGGACTGCCTCAAGAGAAACGACCTCGCCGGTGCACAGGCTCTTTGCGCTAAGCAGAAGGGTAGCGTTGCCGCCGTTGTCAAGGCCGCTCTGATCCGCTATGAGGAAATGGACAAGAACACCGTTCTGACCAAAGAGCAGAAGGTTGCCACCCTCCAGAAAGAGGTTGAGGAAGCCACCGCTCTCGAAATGCCCGCCCTCCAGCAGAACCTGCCCATCGTGGCAACCCTCACCACCCTCGGTACTCTCGTCGGTCTTCTCGGTACTGTGATCGGTATGATCAAGTCGTTCCAGGCCCTCGCACAGTCAGGTGCTCCCGACTCAACCGAGCTGTCAACCGGTATCTCTGAGGCACTTATCAACACCGCCTTCGGTATCGCAACCGGTGCATTCGCCGTTATCTCTTACAACTTCTACACCAACAAGATCGATAACCTCACCTACGCCATCGACGAAATCGGTTATTCAATCGTACAGACTTTCCAGGCTACCCACTGATCCCATCCATTACGCGATAAAAAATCAAGGTACATCTAATCCTTCAGAAAATAATCAAGTAATAGAGATATGGGAAAAGTAAAAATTAAAAGAAAGTCAACGCTCATCGACATGACCGCGATGA
>CAZKXM010000109.1:0-5391 GCA_964556785.1 uncultured Bacteroides sp.
TGATGAAGATCACGGTTGTGCCTGTGCGCGAAATTGCGCCTGTGAGCTTGCGCATGGCCTGCGACATCAGTCGTGCGTGAAGGCCCACATTCTTGTCGCCCATCTCTCCGTCAATCTCACCCTTGGGCACCAGTGCGGCCACTGAGTCGATCACCAGGATGTCGAGTGCAGCCGAGTTGATGAGTCGCTCGGCAAGGTCGAGCGCCTGCTCGCCGTTGTCGGGCTGCGAGATCAGCAGGTTGTTGACATCGACACCCAGCTTTTCGGCGTAGAAGCGGTCGAAGGCGTGTTCGGCATCGATAATCGCCGCAATGCCGCCCTGCTTCTGGCTCTCGGCGATGGCATGGATTGCGAGAGTGGTTTTACCCGATGATTCCGGGCCGAAAATCTCGATGATTCGTCCCTTGGGATATCCGCCCACACCAAGTGCGTGGTTGAGCATGATCGAGCCGGTGGGAATCACTTCAACATCCTCGATTTTCTCGTCGCCGAGCTTCATCACGGCACCCTTGCCGTAGTCTTTCTCGATATGCTGCAGAGCCGAGTTGAGGGCCGCGAGTTTGGCGTCGGCCGTCTTGGGCTTTTCTACAACCTTCTTAGGTTCAATTTTTTTTGCCATAATATCTTGATTTTTTGTTTCTGATGCAAAATTAGCGAAAAGAGTGGGAATTGTGATTGCCCATGTCGGTTATTAAAAGTTAAACATCGCATTGACCGCAACGTGCGTCTTGACACAGACGGCTGATGTGTCCGGGGGTTGTGCCGCAGCATCCGCCCACAAAAGCCACCCTGCGGTCTTTTGCCAATGGCGCCATTAGGCGTGCGAATTCAGCGGGTCCCACCGGATAATGCCCGTCACGATCGGGAATGCCGGCCGATGGAAGGAGAATGACGGGGAGGCCCCGCGCGGCAAACAAGTCAACGCATTCTGCAGCCATGGCAGGCGGGCAACAGTTCACGCCTGCGGCAAGGGGATGAAAAGGCGCAACGGCGCTACAGAAATGGGCCACACTCTCGCCTGAAATCAATTTGCCGTCGGCGCCCAAGGCGACCGCCACTATCACCGGCTTGCCAACGTCGGCGCATGCCCGGAGGGCTTCCACAGCTTCATTCACGGAAGTCATTGTTTCGAGCAGAATAAGGTCGGCCCCTCCGGCTGTGAGCGCGCGTGCCCTTAATGTCACTCCGGCGGCATCGTCGCCAGGCCCGATCGAACCGGCAACAAAAATCGCGTCGGCAGCAGCTTTTCGGGCAATTGTGGCTGCGGCCTTGCATATCGCAACTGCCTTGTCCTTACCCAGGGTGCTGACAGTGGCGCAGAAACTGTTGGTGGTTATAATGTCGGCACCGGCGCTGATATATGCCTTGTGGAGATTACTGACAACCTCAGGAGCCTCGATACAAAGCCGCTCCACCCCCGCTCCGCAAAGCATGGTGCCGATTCCGCCGTCGAAAATTCTGCTGCTCTCCATATCTACAAATTTACGTTTTTCCCGCCACAATACCAACCCTTTTATCGCGGCACGATCCTAAAGGGCTATAAGGCACGAAACCGCCTCGCAGGTCCGTGCGGGCGGTTTCGGTAATATAGGGTTGAAATGGAAATTATTCGGCTGCGATGAGAGAGGGGGCGGTGCGCATGAAAGAATAGCCGAAGCGCTTGCATGCAGCTTCTTCGAGTTCCTCGCGGTTTGCGGGATCGGCAATGCTGATCAGCAGGCGGGCACGCTCGGCGAGGTTCTTGCCGCGGAGGTTGACTGCGCCATATTCGGTGACGATGTAATTCGTCTGGAAGCGGGTGGTAACCACGCCTGCACCGGGTGTGAGCTGCGGCTTGATTTTCGAGATGCCTTTGCCTGTCGATGCGAGCATGGCGATGAACGAGATGCCGCCTTCGCTGCGGCTTGCGCCGAGCACAAAGTCCTGCTGGCCACCAACACCTGAATACTGGCGCTCGCCGATCGAGTCGGCGCAAACCTGGCCGGTGAGGTCGATCTCGAGCGCTGAGTTGATCGACATCACTTTCGGGTTTTGAGCAACACGGAAAGGATCGTTTGTCCACGCCACATCCTTGAAGATGATGTCGGGGTTGCCGTCCATGAAATCGTAGAGTCCGCGCGATCCCAATGCGAGCGATGCTACGCTCTTGCCCGGCATCACGACTTTCTGCGAATTGTCGATCACACCGCTTCTGAGCAGAGGGAGCACACCGTCGGTGAGAGCCTCTGTGTGAAGGCCCAGGTGCTTGTGGTTGGCCAGGGCGCGTGCAACAGCGTTGGGAATACCGCCGACACCGATCTGGATTGTGGCACCGTCGGGAATCAGCTCTGCGATATAGTTGCCGATAGCGATATCTTTTTCGGTGGGAACGGCTGTGGGGATCTCAACCAGCGGCTCGTCGACCTCAACACATGCATTGAGCTCTGAGATGTGGATCACAGGGTCGCCATAGCTGAAAGGCATGTGGGAGTTGATCTGGGCAATGCGGGTTTTGGCCACTTCAACTGCCGAGACTGCAACGTCGCCTGACACACCGTAGCTCACGTAGCCGTCCTTGTTGGGCTGAGAGCAGTTGAGCACCACGGCGTCGAGCGGACAGATGCCTTCGCGGAACAGATCGGGAACACGGCTGAGGAAGCAGGGATTTGCGTTACCGTAACCTGCATTGATCCAGTCGCGCACGGCCGACGAGATGAAGAAAGCATCGACCTTGAACGAGTCGCGGTATTCAGGCTGGCAATAGGGTGCCACGCGGCGGGCCACTGCAAACACCTGATAGAGTGTTACGTCGCGGAGTTCGTGACCGCGGCGTGTCAGCGCGTCGACGAGCACTTCGGGAATTGATGCACTACCCTGGAGATAAACGTGGTCTCCGCTCTTGATGAGCTTTACGGCCTCGTCGGCCGACATGAATTTTGCATTGTGCATTTCAGTGGTAAAATCTGACTTTTAAGGTTTTCGGTTAGTAATGAGTTTTATTGATTAGGTGAGATTTCGGTTCAAGCCACGGGATGCTCTGCCTGCAGGGCCTTGAGTCGGCGCCCGAGGGTCTCGATGGTCGAGGCATCGTTAAGAAGCGACACACAGACTCTCACACCGTCTTGCAGACTGCCGGTGCCCGGCAGAGAGATGGTTGCCACTCCATGGCGGAGCATTTCGCGCTGGAGCTCGGCCGAGGTGAGGCCGGGATAACCCATGGTGAAGAAGAATCCGTCGGAAATCGGCTGGTCACCGTCTTTAGCGTAAACCAGATGGAAGCCGGCATCGGCGAAGGCTTTCTTTGCCAGAGCGGCGCGACGGCCATATTCACGGGCGTCGGCAACGAAATCGAGTTTGCCGTCGCAGGCTGCGTCGAGCATGGCCGCCATGGCATACTGTGCCGAGTGGGCGGTGCCTGACGATGCTGCGTAAAGCACACCGAACACATAAGCATCGATCGTGCGGGGCGTGTTGAAGAATTCGCCCAGATGCTGATACTCGCGGTCGGCAACGGCGGGACTCATGCACACAAGGGCAATGCGCTGGCCGGCGTAGCTGAATATTTTCGACGCCGAGAGCATGATGATGTAATTGTCGGTGTAGCGTGCAACCGTGGGAGGATACGGCGGCTGGAAGGGGTGGCTGTAGTCGGTGCGGAAGTCCATGCCGAAGTATGCGATATCTTCGATCACGGTGACATCGTGGCGCTTGCACACACGGCCTATGATCTCGAGCTCCTCCTCGGTGAGATTGGTCCACGCGGGGTTGTTGGGATTGCAGTAAAGCACAGCGGCTATGCGGCCCGATGAAAGGGCTTTTTCGAGGGGTTCCTCCATAGCTTTGCCGCGATATTCGTAGATGTCAAACGATTCTTCGCGGAGTCCCAGGGTGTGGGCCTGGTTGCGCTGGGCGGGAAATCCGGGGTCGAGAAAAAGGATTGTGTCGCGGCCCGGTTCACGCTGGCCAATGAGGAGGAAGGTTGTGAAACATCCTTGCATCGATCCCACGGTGGGAATGATGCAACGGGCGGGAAGGTCGGTGTTCATGAACGCCTTGAGGAAGCGTTCGCCGGCCTTCTTGAGCTGGGGAATGCCGGCAATGTCGGGGTAGCGGTTGGGCAGTCCCTGACGGAGCACTTCGATCTCGGCATCGATGCCGATCTGGGCGGCGGGGATGCCGGGGTTGCCCATCTCCAGGTGCACGCAGGGTTCGCCGGCTTCCTGCTCGAGAGCTGCTGCCAGCGAGCAGATCTGGCGGATGGTTGCCGTATCGAGGTCTTTGATGCCGCAACGTTTCATTGCGGCATCAAATGTTGCTTGATCTATAGGGAACATGGGGCAGATTGATCAGAGTTTCGACATTTCTTCGGCAACGGCGCGGCCGGCACGGAATGCCTTTACGTTTGAGTCAATGATGGCCTGGCCTTTGGCGGCGAAAATACCGGCGATTGCCTCTTCGATTTCCTGAGCCGAAATGCCTTCAATGAAGCGCGATGCTGCTCCGAGCAGGGCCATGTTGGCCGAACGGGGCGATGCAACTTCCTTGGCTATTGCCTCGAAGTCGGCGGCAACGCAGTTACCGCCGTCGTTAAGGGCGGCTTTCACTTCCTCCATTGCGGGATAGTTGTCGATGTTGACAACGGGTGTGGTTCCGGTGACGATCCAGCCGCCGCGGCGCAGCAGGGTGACGTAGCGCAGGGCCTCCATCGGCTCGAGCGAGATGATCAGGTCGGCGCAGCCGCTGCGGATGAGGTCGGATGCGATGGGGTCGGACGAGATGCGCAGACACGACTGAACGTCGCCGCCGCGCTGGCTCATGCCGTGAACTTCGGCTTGCTTGATATAGAGGCCCGCTTTGAGGGCGGCGGCTCCGAGAACGGTGGCGATCGACAGGATGCCCTGACCGCCTACGCCTGCTAATACGATATCTACTTTCATCGTTGGTATGAGTGGGGGATGATGGAGGTTACTGATTACTTACCGGTTTCTTTTTCCTTGGCTTTTGCCGAAGCGTGACGGCGTGCTGTCTGGATACACTCGCGGCGTGCAATGACTACTGACAGGCCCGGATGTGCGATTTCCTCGCGCAGCAGGGCTTTCATTTCCTCGTGGGTGCGGGGATGCGAGTCAATGGTGCGCACATGGGCGGGATCGGCTCCGAGGCCCATGCAGATCTGCTCGAGTTTACCGGTGCCCTGCGAGTCCTGGCCGCCGGTCATGCCGGTTGTAAGGTTGTCGGAGATGATCACGGTGATCGGGCTGTTCTCGTTGATTGCGTCGAGCAGGCCGGTCATGCCTGAATGAGTGAAGGTGGAGTCGCCGATGATAGCCACCGAGGGGTGCTGTCCGGCATCGGCAGCGCCTTTGGCCATGGTGATCGAAGCGCCCATGTCGACAACGGTGTCGATTGCGT
>CAZKXM010000110.1:0-5337 GCA_964556785.1 uncultured Bacteroides sp.
TCTATGTGCCTCAGGAATATCTCGGGCTCAAGAACGGCGACCCCGGCCGTATTGCAGCTCAGGTGATCACCGGCATAGGTTTTCTCGGTGCCGGAGCCATAATTCAGATGAAAGGCTCGGTGCGCGGACTGACAACCGCCGCCGGAATCTGGATGTCGGCCACGATCGGCATGGCTGTGGGTGTGGGTATGTATGCGGTGTCTCTTGTCGCAACCATGCTTGTACTTTTCATCCTGATGCAGCTTGAACGGATTGAACACCGCATTCATGTCGGGTCGGAATCGAGAACCGTCAGGCTCAAGATCCGCGGCATTGTGACCGACATCGACTCTTATCGCCGCGAGCTGGCCGACAATCACGTGACCCTGTCAAATTTCTATGTGGAATATGACTACACCGAAAATGTCACCAGGCTCAACCTCATGGTGCTCGTCAAGGAGAACACCGACTTTATCCGCCTGTTCTCAAACCTGAGCGCAATAAATCAAACTCTGTCAATCTCTTTAGCCAATCAACCGTCATGATTCTCCTGTCAGCAGCCGCAGCAGCCGAAACAGTAAGCGAGGTCTATATCGAGGGCCTGATAGCCGATCTGGCCCTGATCCTGATTCTGGGAGCGGTGTCGACCGTGTTGTTCAAACTGATGAAGCAGCCGGTTGTGCTGGGATATATCGTGGCCGGTTTCCTTGCCAGCCCTCATTTCACCTATCTGCCGTCGGTCACCACCGAGGCCAATATCGAGTTCTGGGCTCAGATAGGCATTATAGTGCTGTTGTTTTCGCTCGGCCTGGAGTTCAGTTTCAAGAAATTGCTCAATGCCGGAGTGTCGGCCGTGGTCACGGCCTTGATAATTGTGAGCGGCATGCTCATAACGGGCTATGCCATAGGTCACCTTATGGGCTTCTCCAATATCAACAGCCTGTTCCTTGGCGGAATGCTCTCGATGTCGTCAACCACAATCATTATCAAGGCATTTACCGACATGGGCCTGCGCCATCAGAAATTTGCCTCGAATGTGTTTGCGGTGTTGATTGTCGAAGATCTGTTCGCGGTGTTGATGATGGTGGTGCTGTCGTCGATAGCGCTGAATAATTCTGTCGAGGGCACGGAGCTCCTCCTCTCTGTCAGCAAGCTTGTGTTCTTCCTGATAATATGGTTTCTTGTCGGAGTGTTTGTGTTGCCGTCGCTGCTCAATGCGTCGCGCCGGTTTCTCAACAGCGAGACGCTGCTGATCGTGTCGATGGGCTTGTGTCTGGGCATGGCGGTGTTTTCGGTTGAGTGCGGATTCTCGCTTGCGCTGGGAGCCTTCGTGATGGGCTCAATTCTTGCCGGAACAAGTTTTGCCGAGCGCATTGAGCATGTAGTCACCCCGGTGAAAGACCTCTTCGGCTCGGTGTTCTTTATCTCTGTCGGCATGATGGTCAACCCAGATGTGATTGTTGAATACTGGAGCCCGATACTGATTCTGTCGGCTGTGGTGATCGTGGGCATGATCGTGTTCGGCACAACCGGCATGCTCCTTACGGGGCAGACTCTTAAAGTTGCCATTCAGAGCGGATTCTCGCTCACGCAGATCGGTGAGTTTGCCTTTATCATCGCCACCCTCGGCATGAGTCTCGGTGTGCTCGATGCGGCTATCTATCCGATTGTCGTGGCGGTTTCGGTTGTCACAACCTTCACTACCCCCTATTTCATCCGTATGGCCAACCCGTTCTACCGTTGGCTCGTGAAACACCTGCCCAAGCGGCTCAACTTCCTGATTGACCGCTACACCGAGCGGGCAGGCTCGGAGAGCGAGACGGGGAAGCTCTGGCGCATGGTGCTCAAGCGCTATGTGTGGCGCATTGTGCTCTATTCCATCGTGTTGATCGCGCTGACTCTCGTTGCCCTGAATTTCTTTATTCCGTGGCTCACCGGTCTGATTCCCGGCTGGGGAAAGCTCGCGGGTGTCACGATAACACTCGTTGCCATGGCCCCATTTTTGCTTGCGCTGTCGTTGCCCACATCGAAAAAGGTTGAGCGCGAGCGGCTTGTAACGTGCAACGCGCGGTTCGACGTTCCGTTGATCATCATGCGGATTCTCCGTTTCGTCGTGGCGTTGCTTTTCGTGGTGTATTTGCTGAGCAAGGTCTACTCGATGACAATCGGTTGGTCGTTCGGCCTGGCGGTGTTCCTGGTGATAATGTTGGCGTTCTCGCGCAACGTCAAGCGCCGCATGCGCGAGATCGAGTCGCGGTTTCTCGACAATCTCAACGAGCGCGATTTGCGTCGCACCGGCCGCAACAACAATCTCGTCAGCAACATGCACCTCGCTTTCCTCACCGTGGGGATTGACAGCCCCTTTGTCGGAGAGCGCCTGGCCGATTCGGATATCCGTAAGAATTATGGTGTGAATGTGGCCAGCATACAGCGCGGATCACACACCATTCTGGTGCCCGGCGGAGATGCCCGTATTTTCCCGGGCGACGTGCTCGGTATTATCGGTACCGACGAGGAGATCCAGCAAACCATCCCCGTTGTGGAATGTAACCGCGAAGGCGGTGGCGACGATGCCGGTTCCCCCCGCGATGTGAAGCTCACAAGCATTCATCTGAGTGAAAATTCACCTTTGATAGGGAAAACGTCGCAGACAAGCGATCTGAGGTCACACTACAAAGCTCTGCTTGTCAACATCCAGCGCGGCGACGAGTATCTTCAGCCCGACGGAATGACCAAGTTTGCCCCCGGCGATGTGCTCTGGCTTGTGGGCGATCCGAAGATTCTGTCACAATTGATCTGATAAACACTGTCGGTAATGAAAAAATATCTCTCCCTTTTGCTCTCATTGGTTATCTTAGCCTTGCTGAGTTCGTGCGGCACATCGCGCAAGATGACTGCCCGTCCTCACTCTCACTCAGGGAAGTCCACGTCGGCCCACTCCGTGAAACGTCAGGTGATCACCGATTTCACAATCGATCCTTCGCTGCCCACTCCGGCAATGCAGCTCCTCTCAGAGGCCCGCACATGGCTCGGGGTGCCTTATCAGTGGGGTGGAAACGACCGCCAGGGTGTGGATTGCTCGGGGTTTGTAAGCCAGGTGTTCGACAAAGCTCTCAACATCAAGCTACCGCGAACGTCCGTGACCCAGAACGAATTTTGCACAGACATAAGCCAGACAGTGCTCGAACCGGGCGATCTGGTGTTTTTCGACACCTCAGGCGATAAAGTAGGTGAGGTGTCACACGTGGGCCTCTATATCGGTAACGGCAACATGATCCATGCGTCGGTGACCCGCGGAGTAACCGTGTCGCCCATCGACGGCGTTTACTTTGGCGAGCGCTTTCTCAACGGCGGCCGTGTCGAGGCATTCTATGCAATGGAGCGCGCTGCAAAACTCCCGTCGCCCATGCCGTCGGCCGAGCCGTTAACCGAGACTCCCGTTGAGGTTGCTCATGCAGAGCCGGCCGCCCCTCAGGTTCAGGCCCCGATTATTGCCCCGTCTGCGGCAGTGCCCGCCGTGCAGCCACCCATCGCTGCCGCGCCACGCGTCGCCGCAACCTCCGCTCCGTCCG
The DNA here is from genome assembly GCA_964556785.1 of uncultured Bacteroides sp. Lineage (GTDB taxonomy): Bacteria > Bacteroidota > Bacteroidia > Bacteroidales > Muribaculaceae > CAG-1031. Next base: position 3,552 of record CAZKXM010000110.1, read on the forward strand.
ATCCCCGCGCATTTGTTCTCGATATGCTCGTAGAGCAGAAACTCGACTCAATCTATTCCCACCAATGACACTCAACCGCACCATTGCTCCCGAGGTTTTCCCGATCGGAAAGCTGTCCATGCCCGAATTGTCGACCCGCACACTGCCTAATGGTGCTGAGCTCCATGTGATTGACCGCGGCGAAGACGAAGTGAACCGTCTCACCATCCTTATCCCCGGTGGATTTTGCGAGGCCGAATCAGTGGCCGTCGCCAAGCTCGCCGCCTCTACATGTCTTGAAGGCACGGCAAATGCTACAGCCAACGAGATTGCCGATCTTCTCGCCTTCAACGGGTCATGGGCCGGATTCTCTACTCTGCCGCATTACCATTCACCGTCGGTCTACTCGCTCAACTCGCGCTTCAGCGAGGTGCTCCCCACAATCCGCGACCTTGTTGTGTGTCCGTCGTTTCCCGACCATGCCGTCGAGGTGTTTCGCGAGAAAGCTGCCCTCAATGCCGAGCTTTCTGAAAAGAAAGTGAGCTGGCTTGCAAGGAAAGCGCTGATGGATACCGTGGCCGGAAACAGTGCGTTCTTCAACAGTATGCCGGGTGCTGGCGATATCCGGCAGGTTACTCCCGAAATGTTGCGCCTTTGGCATCAGCGCAGCTTCACCACTAAAGGAATGCACATTTTTCTTGCTGGCCGCATAACCGGGCAGATCGAGAGCCTTGTCGGCGATACATTTGGCGCTATTGAGGGAGCCGCGATGCCCCTCAGCCGAGTGGAAACCGTGATAGCGCCCGACGTCAGCAGGCGCGAGGTGACTGTGGAACGCGGTGATTCGTTGCAGACGGCGGTGGCATGTGCAATCCCCACGATCAGTTTCCGGCATCCCGACTATTGCGCGCTCAAGCTCGCCGTGACCGTTCTGGGCGGATATTTCGGCAGCCGCCTGATGCTCAACATCCGTGAAGACAAAGGTTACACCTATGGAATCGGAGCAGCTTTGGAAGCCGACGGCAACAGTGGCCTGATAACCGTCTCGACAGAGTGTGACAACGCCTACACTCCCGCTGTTATCCAGGAGATCCGTGCCGAACTCGAACGCATGAAGGATCCGGCCTCCTACACTCCGGCTGAACTCGACCGCGCCCGCTCTTTCATTGAAATGACTATGGCCGCGCAGCTCGATTCACCGTTCGCCGTGGCCGACTATTATATCGGCATTATTGCCGGCGGTGACACACCGGCGCGCTACGCCCTTATGCAGCAGGCTATGGACGAGATGACTCCTGAATCGCTTGCCGACGTGGCCCGCAGATATTTCGACGCCGACAATCTCTACACTGTTCTGGCCGGTAATCCCGCTCTGAAATAACGAATCAGGCCCTCAGATCCGGACTGAAGTGTGACTCCGGACGTGAGGACCTGCTGTTTGTCTTAGAAACTTTCAGTTTCAGGGCTGAGGCGAAGCGGGAACGCTGGTCGCCACGGCAGCCTGAGGCGCTGTGATCGGGCGGGCTTCCCAGCCGAGGGCACTTGCGCCGAGCACAGCGGCATCAGCCTCCTTAAGCTCGCTCAAAAGCACCTTCACCTTGCCGCGGAAAGCAGGGAACATGTTTTTCTCCATCGCTTCGCGCAGCGGACGCATGAGCAGCTCGCCGCTCTTTGCCAGACCGCCGAAGAGAATGAATGCCGAGGGCGATGAGAAGACTGTCATGTCGGCAAGGGCCTCGCCGAGCAGTGTACCGGTATACTCAAAAATATCCTTTGCTAACTGATCGCCTGCCATAGCTGCATCATA
>CAZKXM010000111.1:0-5255 GCA_964556785.1 uncultured Bacteroides sp.
CCATCGAGATGTGGCCCGAGGCGATGTCGGCGATCATCTTGGGGATGAAGAAGGGATTGTATTTCGGGCCCTGCTCCTCGCCATGAACGGCATAGTAGCCGGCTTCTTCCTCAAAGGTGTGGAGGCCGCCGATACCGGCTGCCACGATCACACCCACGCGATCCTTGTTAAGATTGTCGGCGTTGAGGATGCCGGAGTCTTCCACGGCCTGACGGGCAGCAACGATGCCATACTGAGCGTAGAGGTCGAGCTGGCGCAGCTTCTTGCGGTCGAAATGATCGGCTGCATTGAAACCCTTCACCTCACAGGCAAACCGGGTTTTGAACTGTGAGGCGTCGAAGTGGGTGATAGGAGCGGCTCCGCTCTTGCCTGCTTTTGCGGCTTCCCATGTCGACTCTACATCATTGCCAATGGGAGTGATAGCTCCCAGACCGGTGATTACAACACGTTTTAATTCCATTATCTAACTCTTATTGTGTGTGAGTAAGGGTATAATTGCTTGGGTGGATGAGGGGAGAGATTGGATGAGGCCTATAAGTTAAAAAATTCCCCCTGGCGGAGGAACTTTTAGAGGGTTCCGGGCCGCGCTCAAGCGTCCGGTTAATCAGAGGCCTCGGTCACGAAGCTCAGTCAAAAGTGAGATTACAGGCAGCTGAAACTGCCGCAATCAATCTTACTTTTTGGCTTCTTCGATGTATGCAACTGCGTCGGCTACAGTAGAGATCTTCTCAGCTGACTCGTCGGGAATTGTGATGCCGAATTCCTTCTCAAACTCCATGATGAGCTCTACGGTGTCGAGGCTGTCTGCGCCGAGATCCTTGGTGAACTCTGCGGTTTCAGTTACTTCGTTTTCGTCAACACCGAGTTTGTCAACGATAATCTCTTTTACGCGGTTAGCAATTTCAGACATAATGAATTATAGTTTAATCGTTTTTAATTCAGTTTTGATTCGCGGTGCAAATTTGCACAAATTTTTTTGAATAGAAAATTCAAATTGCACAAAAACGCACTTTTTGCGCTGTTTTATGGCAAAAATTGGTCAAAAGTTCCACAAAATTTAAGAATTTTAAGAATTAGGCTGTGTGTAATCGTTAACCAACCAACTGATTAAACGAATGTAAATAAAAATTCGCAGATGTTAACATTTGGTGATGTCTTCAATTCTGTGGGAGATTTGTTATATTTACATCATTCTTTATTCAACCATGCGCTGACCCCGCGGTCAGTTTTTCCTAACACGCAACGATGAACATTCATTTTCCCGCAGCCGCCACCGTAACCGTCGGGCTGCTTATGGCAACTGCTTGCACCAACAATAAGTCAGGAAGCGAAAGCAGCGAAGTGTCGAACTATGAAGTGGCTCAGACCATCAAATCGGCCTCACGCAGCTTTGAGCTAAACGACTCGGCTGACATTCAGGGCGTTTATGCAATGCTCGGGGTGTCGGTGCAATGGCCCGAGGTGATGGGCGATTACAATCTGAAGCCCTTGCAAGACAGCATTGTGGCCGCTTTGTTCGGACCTGACAATGTTGGGAAACCTGTCGATTCACTGATGGAGCGGTTTGTTAGCTCCGACAGCAATCCGTGGGGTGACGGCATGAGAGTTGTTCCGGTCGACTCTGTTCCCGCAGCGGCGGCAGAGAGCGAATGGTATGTCCAGCTAACGGCCAAGCTCATCAGCTTTTCAGAGAACGAAGCCACCTACCGAGTGGGTAACAGCAGCTACAGCGGAGGCGCGCATCCTTACACCGGGTACACCTATTTCACCTACGATCTTGCACATGCTCAGGTGCTTACGCGGGATAACATGTTTGTTGACGGCAGTGAGCAGGCAGTGCTTAATCTTATAAAGGAAGCGCTTGCGCGCGATGCCGGGGTGGATCCCGCCGCTCTTGCCGACAGCGGCTACTTCGACATCAATGCGATCGGGCAGCCGTATCTGAGCGACGGATCGGTTGTGTTCCACTATAATCCATACGAGATCGCCCCGTATTCGGCTGGTCAGATCGATGTTGCTGTTTATGGTTATGAAATCGAGCCTTATCTGAGGGATAACGTCAAGGCTCTGCTCGACGAGTAACAATCTCTCTGGCTGGTCAGCCGGCGCCTCAGGCTGAGTGCTGGCTTAGGCTCTGCTTGTCGAGCACCTCATACTTGGAGTGCTGACTGCGGAATTCGGGGACGATGAGTTTCATCCGGCTCACGATCTCCATGTCGGTCGATGCCGAACACATGTCGACGAGTTCGCTGATTGATCGGTTGGCTTCTTCGTAATCATACTCGCGCACACGCGCGATCTTGATTTTCGGGTGGAATGTCGGCAGAGTGGTTTCCTTTTCGTTCAGCACCTCTTCATACAGCTTTTCGCCGTCACGCAGACCGGTGAAGCGGATCTGGACATTTTTGGCGCCACTCATGGTGATCATGCGCCGCGCGAGGTCGGCAATCTTCACCGGTTCACCCATATCGAACACAAAGATCTCGCCGCCGCTTCCCATTGTTCCGGCTTCGAGAACCAGCTTGCAGGCCTCCGAAATGAGCATGAAGAAGCGGATAATGTCGGGGTGGGTCACCGTCACCGGTCCCCCGGCCTTGATCTGCTGCTGGAACAGGGGGATTACTGAACCGTTTGAGCCCAGAACGTTGCCGAAACGGGTCGTGACGAACCGTGTCGATCCCTTGACCTTGCCGTCTCTCACAGCCTTGTCGAGCGCCTGGACATAGATCTCGCAGATTCGCTTCGAGCAGCCCATCACATTGGTGGGGTTGACAGCCTTGTCGGTCGACACCATCACAAATTTACGGGTGCCGTACTTAACCGCCAGATCGGCCACAATGCGTGTGCCTTCAACATTGTTGGTGATACTCTCGCCCGGATTGTCCTCCATCATGGGCACATGTTTGTAAGCCGCGGCATGAAACACATATTCAGGCCTGTGAGCCTTGAACAGCTCCTCCATTTTGGCTGCATGCGCAATGTCGGCCACAACGGTGTCGGCTTTAATGTCGGGCCAGCGGCGGGCCATGAACAGGCGCACGTCGTGGAGCGGGGTCTCGGCCTGATCGATCAACACCAGCTCCGACGGGCCGAACTGAGCGATCTGGCGCACCATCTCCGATCCGATTGATCCGGCAGCGCCGGTGATCATTATGCGCTTTCCCTTGAGCTGGCGCCCGATGGCATCCATGTCGATCTCGATCTTCTCGCGCGGCAGCAGGTCTTCGACATTGACTTCGCGCAGCGACTCGACATTATTGTCGGCCGAATCGCTGCCCGAGGCATCATCCCAATCCTGAGCGTCGGGAAACATCATTATTCTGATGCCCGCTTCAATCAGAGCGTTGACAAAGCCGGTGTTGTGGCGGAGCGCGTCGCTCTTGTATCGCGGCACAAGCAGAGCTGTTACTCCATTGGCCGCCATTTTGCTGACCAGATCTGCATCAGCCAGATAAACGGCCTGTCCCATCACGTGATGACCCACGAGATCGGTGTCGTCGGTGGCAAACCCGACGAGCATATACGGGTTCTGATCGTTTGAGTTAAGGCTCTTGGCCAGGGCGATACCGCCGTCCTTGGCGCCGTAGATAAACGCACGCGACGTGCGCCGGAGCGACAGAGTGGCGTCGTAGAGCGTTTTGACCCAAATGCGCGAGGCCCACATCACGGCTATCGACAGCAACGCGCCTGTCAGCAGGTCGGAGTTAGTGACAGGTGAGTTCTCCTTAGGGATCAGGAGCATCAAAATGAAGCCTGTTGCTATGGCGAGGCCTATGCGACCCAGATCGACAAACGATGAGAAGCGGAGCACACCGGTGTAGGTGTGGAAAAGGCGGAACCCAACGATGTAAAACACCGAGTAGAGGGCCAGTTTCAGAAGAATGTCGGGGAAGTGGCTGAAAGCCTCGGCAGGTCCCTGATGGATCAGGCATGCGAGCACACCACAAATTACCGTTATGATATAGTCAAATGCCAGTATACTCCAGTAAGGCAGGGTTCTCCGTGAGAAATACCATTTTGTGAGTTTTACAAAAGCATTCATGGCGATGTTCGTGCAGATACGGTTTACGCCGCAAAATTAGCAAAAAATTCCTAAAGATTCTCCCGTAGGCAGAATTTTGAGCGTTAATATTTCACTTCCCACAGATAGAGCGCATGTGCCGGCATGGATGTGCCGGCGGCGCAGCGGTTGCGGGCCGCAACAACGTCGCTGAACTGACCGAGAGTCATTTTGCCGCGCCCCACTTCGACAAGCGTTCCCACAACGGCTCTCACCATGTTGCGCAGAAAGCGGTCGGCGGTTATTGTGAACATCCATGCTCCTTCCACATTGGGCACGGGTGTCCACCGCGCCTCGGTGACCCGGCATATATTGGTCTTCGCATCGGTGTGCAGTTTGGAAAACGACGTGAAGTCAGACACGCTGAGCAGCATTTCGGCCGCGCGGTTCATGGCGTCGAAGTCGAGATTGGCGGGGGTGAACCATGCAAGGTTGTTGAAAAACGGCGAGCGACGGGTGGTGACGAAATATCGGTAGGTGCGACTCCGGACCGAGAAGCGGGCGTGCATGTCGGCAGCCACGGGTCTGATTTCATAAACGGCTATCGCCGGTCCGGTGATGGCGTTGATGGCCCTCGGGAGGGTGAGGGGATCGATGGCCGTGTCGTCAGGAAGATCGAAATGGGCGAACATTTCACGCGCACTCACTCCGGTGTCGGTGCGCCCGGCGCCGGTGATGGCCACTTCGGTGCGCAGTATCAGCGACACAGCTTTTTCGAGCGTGCCCTGCACTGTCGCTACATCGCCCGGCTGCGACTGCCATCCGTGAAACGGTGCGCCGTTATATGCCAGCCGCATGAACCAGCGTCCCATCAGTCTTTCTCAAGATAGGTGTAGCCGTAGAGCCCCGAGCGGTAGTTGCTCAAGAATTCGCGACCCTCCTCAGGGGTGATACGGCCCGCTTTCATCGACGCAGTTACCCAGCTCTCAACATTTCGCACCAGGCGCTTGGGAATATATTGCACATAGTCGAGAACGTCGGCCACGGTTTCACCGTCGATAATCCGGTCAATCTCATAGCGGTCTTTGTAAACCGAGATATGGACTGCGTTCGTGTCGCCGAAAAGATTGTGCATGTCGCCCAGAATCTCCTGATAGGCCCCCACGAGGAACACTCCGAGATAATATGGCTCACCTTGTTTGACCGGATGGACCGGAAGCGAAGGCTGCACACCGTGGTTGGTGATGAAGTGTGC
>CAZKXM010000112.1:0-5100 GCA_964556785.1 uncultured Bacteroides sp.
AAATTGCTTTGAAATTTGGTTTATAAAATAAACCGCATTATCTTTGCAACCGAAACAAGGGCGGAATCGCGCGACCGCTCATTTTTATTCCAAACATGGTTTATTTTATAAACCGCTTCTATCAACCCTAAAACCATCCAATAATGGAAGACAAAAAACTATCACCACAAGAGAGCATGGAGCTGATTGCAACCATGATCCAAAAAACAAAGCACCGGGTTGCTTCACCCGATTTAAGGATATCGGTAATGTGGGCTGTCTTAACAATTGTGACAGCAGCCACGGCATGGATTCTTATATACACTACCCAAGACCCCCGTTACAACTTCGTATGGTTTGCCATTCCTGTTATCGGTATTCCGGCCAACATTCTTCTCTCGTATAAAAGAAACGAAAAAGTTGCTTCGAAAACCTATCTCGACAAAGTTAGTGAAGGCCTATGGAAAATGATCGGTTACATTGCAATCGGCCTTACAGTCGGCTGTTTCATCGCACAGCAGTGCGGATACCCGCAAGCTTGGCTCGCAATGTTTTACTACGCCTTTATAATCGTGGGCTTCGGTGCAACCGTAACAGGTCTGCTTCTTCGTGAAAACTCGTATATTTTTGGCGGCATGTTCTCAATCTTTTCCGGTTTCGCAATAATCATCTGTAACCTTTGTCAGGTGCCGTTGCTCTATTCATGGGTTGTTCCTCTCTACATACTTTGCTTCCTATTGATGTTCATTGTCCCTGCATTCATTATTTCAGGAAAAATTAAGGCTCAGAAAAAATGAAGGAACTCGATCCGCTGTTGCATTCGCAACTCCGACTTGCGGTTATGTCAATTCTCATGAATGTCGACGAGGCGGATTTCGTTTATCTCAAGGAGAAAACCGAAGCCACCGCAGGCAATCTAAGCGTCCAGCTCGACAAACTTTCCTCGGCCGGCTATATCTCTACCGTCAAAGGATTTGCCGGGAAGAAAACACGCACGGTTTGCCGCGTAACCGATCTCGGCAAAAAGGCTTTTGAAGAGTATGTCATCACTCTGAAGGAATATCTGAACCTCTGAAACATACCCCGGCCTGCCACCCGACGTAGCCACCCCGCCGAGGGATTCACAGAAAAATCTTGGAGAAAAAGGCGGAAAAAATTTTGCGGTGTGCGGAAAAAGGTTTACCTTTGCACCGTTGAAATAGACATGGTGAGCATAGCTCAGTTGGTTAGAGCGTCGGATTGTGGTTCCGAAGGTCGTGGGTTCGACCCCCACTGTTCACCCAAAAAAGCGGATCGATTTCTCGGTCCGCTTTTTTATTCGCGAGTCTATCCGGCCTAAAGACCACGACTTTGCCCCTCCTTAAAGCTCCACAGTCTGATCAGTGGGCCGCAGCAAGTCGATAAACAGGAGCACAACCGCAGCTACGCACGGAAAGATAAACCACCATGGCCCGGGATCCTTTATTGCAGTCACGATAAGGAAATATAGGGTAAGACTGCCGTTCACATCAGCGATCAGCTTGCTGACTGTAACCCTCCGCGGCTTCTTAACCCAGAACCAGATGCTGTATCCCAGAAAGAGCACCAAAGCCACACCGCCGCAGACGGCGGGCAAGAGCATGAAGCCTGTATAGTCGAGCACCAACACCGAAATGATCACTACTATCATCAGCGCATTGAGAATCTTCGCGTTGAAAAACGCGTCAAGCCGGGCATGGCGTATGGTTGGTTTCATAGCGCGCGGAAAAGGAATCTACGGCTTTATCAGGATCTCGCCAAGTGGACGCTTCGGAACATTGTGGGTGCCGTCAGGGCTGCGGAAATAGCGGATATCGGCGTCGGGAGTGCCGTCGGTGGTAGTCAACACAACCTTTTCAGCCGGATAGCCGAGCGCAAGCACATAATGCGGCTTGCAGCTTGCAGGCAGTTTCAGCACCTCAGCCACAGTAGCGGCATTGAATGCCTTGATGATTACACCGTGGATTCCGAGAGTTGACGCGCCAAGGGTAATGGCCTCAAGCTGTAGCCCGTCGTCACACAGACATGCCTGAGTGAGATCAGTGTCGAGACACTGAACAAGGTAGGCAACGGGGCGTTCACCGGGCTCGGGACCGTCCCAATCGGTGTAATATCCGGCCCACTTCAGGGCAGGATACAGGGCCTCGCATTCTTGGGGCGCACAGACGATCCGATACTTGAGCGGCTGAAGGTTGCGACCCGACGCGCAGTAGCGCGCCAGGTCGACAAGCGACTCCAGAACAGGTTCGCTCACCGGACGTGAGTGATCAAACCTGCGGTATGAGCGATTGCCCTTAAGCAATTCGCGGAATGAATCGAAAGTCATATCAACACTATCTTAACGGCCCGAAACCACGCGGAACACTTCGTCGCCAACCCTGACGATCAGCACACCTGCGGGCAGATTGCCGACAGTTGCGGGGCCGTGCAGACGTGCATTATGGCGGAGCGCTCCGTCGAGAGTGTAAACCTGCAGAGTGTAGTCAGGATTATCGGTGTTCACGGTAATCGAGTTGCCGCTGACGGTCACCGATGCGCGGGTTGCCGCAACGGTTTCGATAGCGTCAGGGGTGGGACGCTCGGCTCCGAGATTGTCGAGGCAGAAATAGGTAGGGGTGTTAAGATAGCCGTAGCTCATGTCGGTGCCCTCGAAGGCAAATGAGAGCGATGTCACTTCGCCGAGCGAGGTGAGGTCGACCCACTCCCACCAGTTGATGATATAATGCTTAGCCGGATCCTCGTCGCGCAAATCGGCCAGATAGAAGTCGAGATCGGTTATTGTGTCGTCGGCGTGATGGCCGGTGATGATGAGCTTGAACCAGTCGCCCTGCTCAAACTTGTTGGCGAAGTTGTCGCCAACGGCCATGGCATTGTAGGTGTAGGCTGAATTTGTCAGGAACACACCGGGAATCACGGCGCCACCATCGATATCAACGTCGATGGCATACTGTTCGGGGAAAGCCACCGCATAAGTGGTTGATTCATAAGCCCCGCCGGGAGCCGACATATACTGGTCGTCGATCGAGGTGTAGTTGTTGTCGGTGATCTTTGAGAACGCATAGCCGTTCCACCATGTGAATCCGTCAGATTCAAAGAGAGCGCCGTTAAATGTAAACGAACCGCTCTGCGCCGAAAAGTCGGCGTCGGTGGGCGCGAGATATTCCTGCCCTTCGGGAATATCGATATTCTCGAACGTGGCGGTCTCCAATCCGGCGGCAGCAGATGTGGCCACACATCCGGCAACAAACAAAAGAGTAAAGAATTGTTTCATAAAAAATGGAATAGAATAGGTTAGTTATCAGAATTTTTTCAAAAACCCGAAGCAGACAGCGGAGAGATTAAATTGCCAGCGAAGTCAGCAACACATCGCTATCGCCCTGACTGATGTGGGTGTCGATACTTTCAATCACCTTGTCGACCGATGCAAACCGCTGGTCAAAACCCGGAATAAAATTGTCGACCCCGTGATCGAAGATCTGCCGGAGCACATTGCTGATGCTGTAATAAGATGTTTCGTGGGTGGGTTGAAGCGGCATCACGGCGGTTTCGGCATGTCCGTCGGCAGGGGCAACGTGGCAAATCAGCCCAATCTCGAGCAACTGGATCACCAGCTCTGAAGCCAGACGGGGCGGAATGTTGTAGTCTTTCACGATCTCGCTCGTTGTGAGCGGCGCCTCTCCGTTCTTAAACCGCTGCACGATCACCGTCAGGATGGCTATCTGCACCTTCATGCGATAGTTGAGCGAAATGCGCTGCACCTGATTGTCAAACGAGAATTGGAAAATGTTTTGCGACGAATAGCAGAGTCCCGCTCCGATAAATGTTATCAGCCACACGAGCTGGAGCCATATCAGCATAAGGGGGAGGAACGAGAATGAACCGTAAATGGCATTGTATTTGGCCACATACATCTGCCCCGTGACGAACAGCCACTGCAGAATCTGATAGCCTGTTCCGGAGAGCACACCGGCCGCGAGCGCGTTGAGCGGGCGCACCTTGGTGTTGGGCACCAGCATGTAAGCCCCGGCAAATGCGAGCCACGACAGCACCACCGAAGCCGAGTCGAGCAGCATAGTGAGCACGGGCGTAAAGAATTCCCAGTCAAAAAGGCGCTTCAGTGTCGACGACATCATCACCGTGATGCCGCTCGAGCATATCATCAGTATAGGGATAATGAGCAGGATGGCGGTGTAGTCAGTGAGCTTGCGCCAGATAGTGCGGCCCGACTTCACACCCCAGATGGTGTTGAACACATCCTCCACATTTCCAAGCAGCGAGATCAATGTCCAGAGCAAGAACACCAGTCCCACACCAACGAACACACCCTCAGAGGCCTGCGCCAGATATGAATCGACAAACCTGAACGAGATTTCGAGCACACGCTGCTGGGAAGGGAAATAATTGTAAAGCTCCTGCTGAAGATAGTCCTGAAGGCCGAAACCGCGGCCTATGGCGAGCAGCAGCGCAAGCATCGGCACGATAGCGAGCAGGGTGCGGTAAGTCATAGCGCAAGCCTTGCTCTGCAGGTCGCCGTCCATAAAACCGCGCACAGTCAGGTTGACAACCTTGACAAGGTCAACTTTCCATGATTTGCGGGTGTCTTGCCAGACTCCGTTGTTGTAATAATCCCACGCCCATTTACACCAGTCAGTAACGCGGGTTGTGAGCGCCGATATTTTCGATGGTTTCTTTTCCATGACATGTGGCAGGAAGCGAACAAAAAAATGGAAAGGGTCGGGGCTATAAGCCGGGTTATGTCGTTGCGGCGCTTCGTCGTCATGACGGCCACCGCCACGGTCGTGTCATTTATCTGGGCGGCCGAAACCGCTCGAGCAGCCTACCCCCCGGCAATGGACGAGCAATCCTTAAATGCCGGTATACTTGGCCTTGCAACCCATAAGACGTGCGGCATGGCGTGTCGCCACGTCACCCGGTGGGCTCTTACCCCGCCTTTTCACCCTTACCGGCCTGAGCCGGCGGTTGTTTTCTGTCACGCTACTCTGCCGTTGCCGACAGCTTGCCGTTAGCAAGTATGGTGCTCTGCGTTGCCCGGACTTTCCTCTCGCCGCTCATGCGTCGGCGAGCGACATGACCGCCCCGGCC
>CAZKXM010000113.1:0-5046 GCA_964556785.1 uncultured Bacteroides sp.
CGAAGCATGCTTGCGGTGAGCGGTGCCGAATGCGTCGTTAACATACACATCTGCATATCCGGCAAGATGCTTTGAGAATTCTTTCTGACGCTCCTTCATCTCTTTCTTTGCGGCATCATAGCCGGGATCTTCCTTGTCGATACCAACAGGCTTTCCTTCCTCCTCGGGATAGAAGCGGAGGTTTTCGAGAAGAAGCACTTCACCTGGTTTGAGATTACGGGCAGCCTCGTCGGCTTTCATGCAATCGTCAACAAACTTCACTTCAGTGCCGAGGGCTTTGGCCACATCGTCCTTGATCTGAGCGAGCGAAAATTTGGGATTCACCTTGCCTTTGGGTTTTCCCATGTGGCTCATCAGGATAAGGCTGCCGCCGTCGGCCAGAATTTTTTTCAATGTGGGAACCGCGCCACGGATACGTGTGTCGTCGGTCACTTTTCCGTTTTCATCGAGAGGGACATTAAAGTCCACACGCACAATTGCTTTCTTACCTTTGAAATTGTAGTTGTCGATATTCATTATGTTTTTATAAGGTTGGTTAGTTACGTGTTTGCAGATTCATAGCTTGCGCTCTGAATCACAAAATTACAGATTATTTTCTTTTATAAACGCTCAGCGTGAGAAAAAGTGGGCTGAAAAGTGTTATAACAGTATAAAATTGTGTAAAATGAATCACGAAGATAAAAAGAAATGGATGCGTCGGGCGATCGACCTTTCCATCGAAAGCGTAAAGACCGGAGGCGGACCGTTCGGTGCCGTCATAGTTAGGAACGGAGAGATCGTGGCCGAAGGCGTAAACCGGGTGACAGTCAATCACGATCCCACGGCCCATGCCGAAGTGGAAGCGATCAGGCGGGCAGGGGAGAAGCTGGCTACGTTCGACCTTTCGGGATGCGAGATCTATTGCTCATGCGAACCTTGCCCGATGTGTCTCGGTGCGATCTACTGGGCTCACCTCGACCACATTTACTACGGCAACAACCGGCATGATGCTGCCGATATAGGGTTTGACGACGAGATGCTCTACCGGGAGATCGCTCTCGAGCCTCACTTGCGCTCCAAGAAAATGGAGGAACTCCTTCCGGAAGAGGCCCGCCGCGCCTTTGAACTTTGGCGCAACGAGCCTCATAAAACCGAGTATTGATTCAAACTTAAAAGAATGCAGCCATCTGGTCGGCGAGCTTCGCGGCTTCGCGACCGGCAGCTTCGGCAAAGTCTTCACCTTGCGATGCGTAGATAATGCCACGCGACGAATTGACGAGAAGCCCGCATTCATCCTTTATCATGCCGTAGCGCACCACTTCCTCAAGGCTTCCACCCTGAGCGCCCACACCGGGAACAAGGAGGAAGCTGCGGGGAGCGCGTCGGCGAACATCTTCAAACATGCTGCCCTGAGTGGCCCCGACAACAAACATTATCGACTCGTCGGGAGTGTCGCTCCAGGTCTGCGCTGTGGTGAGCACATCTTCAAACAGATAGCCATCGCCTGTTTTCAGAAACTGGAAATCTTTTGAGCCGGGATTGGAGGTTAGGGCAAGGATGATCACCCATTTTCCATCATAGCCCAGAAACGGCTTCACGCTGTCGCTCCCCATATATGGGGCAACAGTCAGAGCATCGACATCCATCTGCTCGAAAAATGCGCGGGCATAGAGCTTGGATGTGTTGCCAATGTCACCTCGCTTTGCGTCGGCAATGATAAACTGGTCGGGATAGTTACGGCGGATGTATGCCACGGTTTTTTCAAGCGCAAGCATTCCGGTTACGCCTGCCGCTTCATAAAACGCAAGATTCGGCTTATAGGCAACGCAATATGGCGCGGTTGCGTCCACAATAGCCTTGTTGAAGGCAAAAATTGGGTCATCTTCTCGCAATAGATGGGCGGGAATCTTCTTGATGTCAGTGTCGAGACCTACGCAAAGAAACGATTTCTTGCGCTTTATGTTGTCAACAAGTTCTTTTCGTGTCATATCGTGGATTAAGTTTTTGATTTTCGGGGTTCAGAGTTCGGCTGCCTTGAGTTTTTCGGCATTTTCAGCAACCGTCAGATGGTCGATAACATCCTGGATGTCGCCGTCAACGAATGCCTGCAGGTTATAGATGGTGTAATTTATGCGATGGTCGGTGATGCGGCCCTGCGGATAATTATAGGTCCTGATCTTCGCCGAGCGATCGCCTGTCGACACCAGAGTCTTGCGTCTTGAAGCGATGTCGTCGACATATTTTTGATGCTCGCGGTCATAGATATATGTGCGTAACCGTGCCAAAGCCCGCTCCTTGTTCTTGGGCTGATCGCGAGTTTCGGTACATTCTATCAGAATTTCATCTGTCTCGCCTGTCAGCGGATTTTTCCACAGATAGCGTAGCCTGACACCCGACTCAACCTTGTTGACATTCTGACCACCGGCACCACCGCTCCTGAAGGTGTCCCATTTAATCTCACCCTCGTTGATCTCGACATCGAATGGTTCGGCCTCAGGAAGTACCGCAACCGTTGCAGCCGATGTGTGGACACGCCCCTGAGTCTCCGTTGCCGGCACACGCTGCACACGGTGAACGCCACTCTCATATTTCAGGATGCCGTAAACACCATCGCCAGTAACAGAAAGCACAATCTCCTTAAATCCTCCTGCAGCTCCTTCGCTTGCGCTGGTCACGGCTACACTCCAGCCGCGCGACTCACAATAGCGGGTGTACATCTTGAACAGGTCGCCGGCAAATATGGCTGCTTCGTCACCGCCCGTTCCGGCACGGATTTCCAGAATCGCATTCTTGGAATCCTCGGGATCGGCCGGGATCAGCATCAGCTTTATCGACTCCTCCAACTGTGGAAGCGACTGCCGTGCGTTCTCGAGTTCCTCCTTTGCAAGCTCCCTGAGGTCGGGGTCTTGTTCGGTATCGAGAATTGCGCGCGCCTCGTCAACTGCAGCAATGGCAGCGCGATAGCGCCGCGTCTCGGCTGTGAGCCGCTCCAGGTCCTTATATTCCTTTGAAAGTCGCACATAGCGCTTCATGTCGGCTATAACCTCGGGGTCGGTGATCAGTGTGGCCACCTCTTCAAAGCGCGATTCAATGCCGTCAAGACGGGATAAAAGGGAATTATCTGACATGGTGTGCGAAATTCTTTGTGCAAAGGTAAGGAATTTTGACGGCAATTTTGTTAAATTTGCACCTTGAATCAACGCGGCGGGTCTTTCCTTGTCAAACCCCAAGCAGCGGTTCAGCCTACTTAAAGCAAACAAAATCAACAAATCATAACCTCTCTATGGAAGTTACATTACAAAAAAACGGCACCAGCGCTCGCATGACTGTGAACGTGGTTGAGTCCGATTATCTCGACAAAGTCAATGCCGAACTCAAGAACATCGGCAAAACCCATCAGCTCCCCGGCTTCCGCAAGGGTCACGTGCCCTTTGCCGAGCTCAAGCGCCGTTTCGGCCGCCAGGTGACAAGCGACGTTATCAATCAGGTTGTCTATGAAGCAGTGACCGGCTATCTCCGCGACAACAAGATTGACATTCTTGGCGAGCCTCTGCCCGTTGAGGTTGTTGAACTCGATCTCAAGAACAAGAAAGACTTTACTTTTGAATATGATCTGGCTCTCACTCCCGAGCTCGACGTGAAGGTTGACAAGGAGATGGAGCTTCCTTACTACACCATCGCCGTAAGCGACGAAATGATCGACGAGCAGGACAAAGGTCTGCGCAAGCGTTTCGGAGCTCAGATTCCCGGCGAGGAGATGGAGCCCGACGCTCTCGTGAAGGGTGCCCTGATGCAGCTCAACGAGGATGGCACCGTCAATGAAAAAGAAGGCGCAATCCAGGTTGTGAGCGGAATCGTTGCTCCTATGTATTTCAAGAGCAAGGATGAAGCAGCCAAATTTGAGGGCAAGAAGGTTGGCGACAAGGTTGTTTTCAACCCCTGGAACACCTGCGACGGCGATCCTACAGAGATGTCGTCGATGCTTCAGATCGACAAAGAGATCGCATCTGACGTCAAGAGTGATTTCGAGATGGCGATTTCTGAGATTATCGTGGTACGTCCGGCCGAGTTGGGCGAAGAGTTCTACACCAACGTGTTCGGTAAGGACAAGGTGCACAACGAAGATGAATATCGCGCTGCAATCAAGGAGATGATCGCCGCTCAGCTCTCAGGCAACAGCGAAATCCTGTTCCGTCAGGAGGCTCAGAAAGCCCTTCTTGACAAATACGGCAAAATGACATTTGCCGATGATCTGTTGAAGAAATGGCTCATCCACCGCAATGAGGGCCTCAACGAGGAGAATATCGACGAGGAGTACACCAAGATGCTCCCCGGCCTCGAATGGCAGCTCATCAGCGACCGCATTGCACGTCAGGCCGACATCAAGATCGAAGAAGCCGATCTTCTCAACATGGCAAAAGGCATGGCCGCACGCCAGTTCGCTCAGTATGGCATGACCAATCTCGACGACGAGATCGTCACTAACTACGCCAAGCAGATGCTCAGCGACAAAAACTACCGCAACCGTCTGATTGAACAGGTTGGCGACATCAAGCTCTTCAACGCAATCAAGGAGATGGTTACAGTTGACAATAAGGAGGTTTCGCTCGACGAATTCAAAGAGATAGCCGAGAAGGCCTGATAAAAGCCACAGATCTCCAAACGATAGAAGAGCGTGCCCACACCGGCACGCTCTTTTCTTATACAGCCTGCTGCATCACGTAGCTAAGTGATTTATGAAAAATTAAATGATAAATTTTGCCGCAAGCGGAAAATTTTGTAATTTTGAGATAAATTACGATGACTACAAGCTAATAATACATATATGAACAACGATTTTCGCAAATACGCGGTTAAGCATCTCGGCATGAATGGTCTGGCACTCGACCAGTACACTTCGGCTGCAAACACCGCTATCCAGTCAAGTTATATTTCCCCCACCATCATCGAGGAGCGTCAGCTCAACGTTGCTCAGATGGACGTGTTCTCGCGTCTGATGATGGACCGCATCATCTTCCTGAGCACCGATGTCAACGACTACACCGCCACCGTGGTGCAGGGTCAGCT
>CAZKXM010000114.1:0-4946 GCA_964556785.1 uncultured Bacteroides sp.
TGTTAACCACAGCCTCACGCTTGTTGAGGGCGATGATGGTACCTTCGATTACTTCCTTGTCCTTGACGGTGTTGAGCGATTCGTCATAGGTTTTGGTGAGCTCCTCGCGCGATTTCTCGCCGTGGCTCTCGCCGCGTTCAAATGCATCCCAATCAAAATCAGCGATCGGGGTGTTTTTTACTTCTTCAGTCATTAAAGAAAATGGTTAATAAATTGGGTTAATAAAATCACGGTGGCCCGTAAAAGGCCTTTGGACCGCAAAGGTAAGCATAATTTTCTATTTCACAATCCGTTTCGCAAAAAATATCGCGTCACCTTCGCACGCCCTTGCGCCAAAACGCAGCGTGGGCCGGCAGTCAGTGCCGCCGGCCCCCTGATTTCGCTCTTTGACGGGTGGTTCTCACCTGTTGATCCTTATCAGGTCTAACACCTCATAATCCTCGTATGACGCTCCATGCTCTGTGTATTTTTCAACGAAGGTAAGCTTCATCCTGTTGCCCGAAATCTGGCATGTGCCGGTTTTGGTGTAAGGATCGACACCATCTTCAAGGAGATTCATTATGATTTTATCGTTCCTATAAGTATACGTGCCAAAGTCAGCATAACCTTCGTATGACTCTGTCATAGTCCCGTCACTGGAGAATTCGTAGATCCATGAATAGTCATCACAATCTTCCTCCCACTCATCAACTATCACACCGTCCTTTTTCTCCCAACCACTTGCGTGTGTCACTCTCCATTCGCCCACAATACTGCTGGTTACAACTACGTTTCCGGGCTCGTCCTCATCACGGTCCTTGTCATCATCGTCACCACAAGCCGTAAAAACTGAAGCCGACGAAAGCGCCAGAGCCATGATCACGAAATAATTCATCACTTTTTTGAACATAACAATTTAAGGTTTTAGTTAGTAAATTGATTTATTTATAGGGTATTAGCCTTTATTATACACATTCATGCCCGGAAGCTCACAGCCATTGCCACCCCAAGGGTCCTGCGGCCGTAATCAAACGCGGGTATCACAACAGCCTGAGCCTTGTCCCACCTGAACCAACGCCGGCACACTGGCAGCATCCAGTAGCCTATGCGGGCCGACAGGATTCCGATTCCGGCCACTCAGGTTCGCACTATTACGTGTGTAATTTAGTTTTCGATCCTTACCAGATCCTTTTCTTCATAAACTTCTACACCGTTCGCCTTTATTTCTTCATAGCGAACGAGCTTCATCTTATTTCCTGAAATCGTGCAGGTGTGAGTCTCCGTGAAATAAGGGGAGCCGTCGTCATACAGGTAATTGATGGTGAGTTCATCGTTGTGGTATGTATACGTGCCATATCTAACATCGCTAACGGGGGCATTCTCGTAGGATGCCATGGTCCCGTCACTAAGAAATACATAGGCGTAGTCGTAGACGTAGTCGTATTCATAATCCCACTCCTGCACTATCACACCGTCCCTTTTCTGCCAACCTTTTGAGTGCATCCATTTCCATGGGCCCACGATATTCCCTTTCCCATTTTCGGGTTCCTTGTCATCATCGCTGCTGCATGCCGTAAAGGCATACGCCGACGAAAGCGCCAGAGCCATGATCACGAAATAATTCATCACTTTTTTGAACATAACAATTTAAGGTTTTAGTTAGTAAATTGATTTATTTATAGGGTATTAGCCTTTATTATACACATTCATGCCCGGAAGCTCACAGCCATTGCCACCCCAAGGGTCCTGCGGCCGTAATCAAACGCGGGTATCACCACAGCCTGAGCCTTATCCCACCTGAACCAACGCCGGCACACCGGCAGCATCCAGTAGCCTATGCGGGCCGACAGGATTCCGATTCCGGCCCCGGCAAGCACATCGTTAAGCCAGTGACGGTCGTTGTAAATACGCATCAATCCAACCATGGTTGCCACGGCGTAGCCGCCCGCAGCAATCCCGAGGCCATATTCCAGCCTCAGCAGCTCAGCCCCCATAAAGGCAGTGGCGGTGTGTCCCGACGGAAACGAATTGCGCGCGTTTGAGTGAGGGCGTTTCTCATTAACTGCGAGTTTTATTCCGTTCACCATTATTCCAAGCGACAGGTAGGCCGCCGCTCCCGCCACAAACCGCTCACGGAACGGATGGCGCGCAGGCACCCCCACCGTCCCAAGGCCCACGTAAGCCACGATCGGCAGATACTGTATATAGTCGTCGGCTTTGAAATAATGGTCGTTTCTGACCGAGGCAATGCCGTCTCTGATAGAATTGTTGAGTTTATTGAAAATACCGCTCTGCACCCCCACGGCACCAACCGTAATGAGCCCCACCGGCAGAAAAAGCTGCCGGTAGTTGAATGTGGTTGACCCGCTGTTGATTCGCGCCGGCATGCGCTCCGCCGAAGCAGCGACGCTATCTGCGGCCACCGCACCGCAGGCACCGTAGGAGGCTCCTTCACCGGCACTCACATGGCTGCTGCACAGGCATGCCGACACCAGGATCAGCATCACCATTGAGCATAATCTGTTTATGAACATTGATATTCGTCAAATCGCGAATGCCAATGTCCATAAATAAAAATCCCGATCCCATAAAAGCGCAAATCGTGGGCAAACTGCCCAGAATGCACCCGTCGGAATCGGTGTTATGAACGGCAAGTTACGCCCACGATATAGTGTGGACGTTCACAACTTGTTCCCGTTCATATCTAAATGAAATTTCCGACGTTTCATTCTGTTTGGAACAAATAGCAAACGCTACATTACTAAAAAAATACGCTCAGAACCAACTCTTTGGTTCCTATGTCTGTATGCTGCAAAATTACGCAGAATTTCCCGTTCCGCAAGCCGTTCTCCCTAAAAAATATCGCGGCCCCTATCTGCTCGCGCCTGCGCCAAAACGCAGCGTGGGCCGGCAACCATCGCCGCCGGCCCACGTAATCAGTTGCTGGTAGCACAGTTAAGCGATCAGATTGCGTCGTCTTCCACATTCTCAATCGACTCTGATAGCTCCTGAGCCGACGGCGCCGGCGAGTCGGCCGTGGCAGCCTCAAGCTTCTTCATGATCGAGAATATGAAGGCGGCACTGAGCAGACACAGGCAGATCAGGATAGCCCACACGGCCCAAACCGGAATCTTGCCCCACAGAAGCATGGGAATCGACACAAGATAGTTGCCTACAGCCGTGGCGGCAAACCATCCGCCCATCATTGCGCCTTTCAGTTTCGGGGGCGCAACCTTGCTGACAAACGAAATGCCCATCGGCGATAGCAGCAGCTCAGCCAGCGTGAGCAGCAGATAGGTGGAGATGAGCCAGTTGGGCGACACGCTGCCGTTGGTTCCTACAAGCCCTACCGATCCGGCCACCATCACCACATAGGCCAACCCAGCCATGAGCATGCCGTAACCGATCTTGCGGGGCGCCGACGGCTCTTTGCCTTTCGATGCCAGCATTCCGAAGAACGCCATTGAGAACGGGGTCAGAGCTACTACATAGAAGGGGTTAAACTGCTGGTAGAGCGCCGGATCGATGCCGGTCACAGTGCCGGGAGTGTGAGCGTAGATCCACCACAGCGCTCCTGCCACACAAAGAAGCACGACGCCGCTGACAATGCGTGCCATCGCCTTGCGGCTCTGGAAAAGGCTGAACAGAGCATAAACACCCACTGCCACTGCCACGAGCGCCCACAGGTTGAAGCCGATACGGGTCCACCCCGACGCATCGGGCGACGTGCAGCTCTTGGCAAACTCCGTCAGGGTCTGGCCGTTCTGATGGAACACCATCCAGAAGAAAATCACCACGGCAAACACCAGAAGCAGGGCCACCACCCTCGCCTTGGTCTGCTCGGGGGTGAGCTCCGGGGCTTTCGGCGCACTCTTGGCAGCCGCCTGCGGACCCTCGGCGCTCTGTCGCTTGTCAGTGAGGATGTGTGAATAGGTCTTTCTGCCGAGAATATAGATCAGGAAGCTGACAATCAGCGAGCCGCAGGCAAGCGCGAATGCATAGCCGCAGCCCTGCGAGAAGGCTGTGATATAATCGGTTGCGAATTCCGTGAGGTTCATTCCGCCCATGCCGCACGCATCGGCAAATTCAGCCAGGTAGCTGCTCAGGAAGCTTGCCGTGTCACCACCCGGAGCCATGCCGTTCTGAACGGCAAAGTCGGTCATCGACTTCATGGTCTCGGCCGATGCCGGCATGTGGGTGAAATTGTCGGTGTCGATACACCAGTTGCTCACCGTGGCAGCCATGGGGTTGTTGGTAAGGAAGCCGGCCTTTTCGAGAGCCATATTCTTCAGCGCGATCGCAGCCGTGGGCGCAAACATCGAGCCGACATTGATGGCCATGTAGAAAATCGAGAACGCCGAGTCGCGACGGTCGGCATAGCGGGCCTCGTTGTAGAGGTCGCCCACCATCACCTGCAGGTTGCCCTTGAACAGGCCGGTGCCCACCGATATCAGCAGCAGCGCGGCAAAGAGAATCATCATCGATGTGTCTGACCGCACGGGGGTGGGAGCCGACATGAGCGCATAGCCCACAAACATGATGGCGATACCGCTAACCACACACTTCGAGAAGCTCCACTTGTCGGCGAGCCAGCCACCTACAAGCGGCATGAAATAAACCAGAGCCAGGAAAATCGAGAAAATCTGGCCTGTCCAGGCTGCGTCAAAGCCAAACTTGGCCTGGAGATAAAACAGGAAGATGGCGAGCATGGTGTAGTAGCCGAAACGTTCGCCGGTGTTGGCTAACGACAGCACATACAGGCCCGCCGGTTGGTTTTTGAACATGGTTAATGATGGTTTATAGTGACAAATCGGTTGTTTCCGGCTGCTAATTACGCAATTTATTTTGAATCCGTGAAAAAAAATCAGCGCCGCGAACCGAAATTCGCAGCGCTGTCTGTTCAGTTTTGTTGAAACGCGGGTGGGTGTCAGCTCTCGGCAGTGACACGTTCGAGCCACTTGACCATG
>CAZKXM010000115.1:0-4723 GCA_964556785.1 uncultured Bacteroides sp.
TGCTTCCCTCCCTCGATGAGATTGGCCATGAGCCTGCTCCACCAGGAGGATGAGGCAAGAGATGTGGTGCAGGAGGTGTTTCTAAGGCTCTGGGAGTCGGATGTCAGGATTGAGAATCCCATGGCGTTTATAATGAAGTCTGTGCGCAATGCATGCCTAAACCGGCTCAGCATGCTCGACACGCGCCGGCGAATCATGCGGCAACTCACCCTTGATGAGTCACTTGCCGACGAAGCTGATCAGGTGCCACGAGCTGAGATGCTGACCGCCGCCGTCGGGACGCTTCTAAGCCCCAGGCAGAAGCAGATTGTCGAGAAAATCTATTCGGAGGGCATGAGCTACAAGGAAACGGCTGAAAGCCTCGGAGTTTCGGTGGCGGCTGTCAATAAAAACATAGTGGCGGCCCTGAAAAAACTTAGGAGCCACTTTCAAGTGAAAAAACCATGACAGAAGGACAGAGAGACATACTGATCGAAAAAATGATTGACGCGCCCTCCTCGCTGACCGACGGGGAGCTGGATATGATCGTGCATGACAGCGAGCTCAGGGCAATCTATGAGACATCCTCGGCCGTGAGCGGTGCTTATGCCCGTCAGCAGCGGATCGATGCTGAGGACGAGTGGCGGAGGTTTCGTCGTAGGATAGTGCGCCGGCCATCGCCAGTACGCTGGATAATGCGTGTGGCGGCGATTTTCTTCGGTGTTGCGTTTATAGGCGGAGTTGTCGGAATGCTTGTCGACCGACTGCTCGTAACACCTGATAAACAGCTGGTTTGCGATGGCACTATCCATGAGTCACCCCGGGTGGAGGATCAAAACCATCTCATCGAAGATTCCTGCGGCGACAACGCCGCGACCCCCGAGGTAAGGACTGCGAGACCCCGCCGTGTCTCCCGGATAAAGATGGATGAAGACCTGCTCGCCAGCCTCGATCTGCCTAACGACACCGTTATCGAGGAATATATGCGCATTCATCAGGCCCGGATTGACAATGAGCTCGCAATACATAACGCAGAGGTGATTATCGACGAATTTACAGCAATCCGGCAGATGACTGACTTCGCCGGAGTTTCCGACGAGATAATGGAATCAGAGATCAACATGATAACAATGCAATAAACCCCCATAACATCATGAAAACAATAGCTTCACACCGGCTCGTGAGCCTGATCGTAATCCTGGCTGCAATAGTGCCCGCAGCAATTGCGCAAACTAACGTAAAGGCGGCTTTCGATGCCATAATCAATTGTCGCGATGCCAACATCACCGAGCACCACACACTTGACAAAGACCCTTCTTCATACATCAAGACAGGTCAGAGCGACGTTTATCGGTTCGAGCTCCCCGCCTCACGGATGAATCTTGTCAAGAATGTGATTTCAGCCTTGGGTAAGGACAGCGAAAAGGCCTACAGTATTCAAAACGGATCGTCAGACGGCAACGTTCAGGTTGCCCTGGCTGTCGGCGATGGCGATAATGGAAGTGTCAATAGCGTCAGAATCACCGAGCCCGGCTACGACTATGCCTACGCCCTGTTTCTCGCGCCCAAATCGGAAGATCCGGATGGCAACCACCGTTATGCCTACGGAGTGAATTACAAGAAAGAGGGCGGTAAAATCAAGGGAACGCTCCTTGTCACCTATGCCACAACGCTTAAATACCGTCAGAGTCAGGCTCAGGATAGCCGTAAACCAAGGATTATATACGGAGGCCAGACGGTGTCGGTACCCTCATTATCAGTAATTGGCGCGGCCGACAATTCATCACAGCCAACATGGTTCAGCACCATGATGTCGTATTTCCAGATCATGACCTCGGCCAACCCTCAGATGCGCATCTCGTTTGCTACAAAAATCTACGAGCTTATTCAGGATGTATCGCAATATCCCGAAGTCACTGCCTCTGAGAAAGACGCCGTGCGCGAGATCCTCAAGGAGATGATCTCTGATAATAAATACTCTGATCCGATCCTGAAAACCATCCTTAACCAAAGTCTGGTAAACCTCAAGTAACTCACGCCCCTTACTGACAGCTTTTACACGACAAAACTCTTAACAGCTTTTTCCTTCGAATCTCAGTCGCGCCCTCCCTCCGCGGCTGAGATTCATTTTTCAGGTGTTTGCAATCAGCAACCGTTTCATTTCCTGAAGAAATTTAACCGGAGCAGGGATGAAGGGGAACTTTTACGTGGGCGGAGGTGTTTTGAAGGAAAAC
Organism: uncultured Bacteroides sp.; assembly: GCA_964556785.1. GTDB lineage: Bacteria > Bacteroidota > Bacteroidia > Bacteroidales > Muribaculaceae > CAG-1031. The sequence goes on from CAZKXM010000115.1 coordinate 2,214, forward strand.
TCACTTTTCAACCATGACTTCATTCAACAACAGCGGGCGACAGCACATTGTGGTGGTGGGCGGCGGTTTTGCCGGCCTTAATTTCGTAAAGAAGATCGACAAGCGTCTCTATGACGTGACACTTGTTGACCGCAACAATTTCCATAGTTTTCCCCCGCTGTTCTATCAGGTGGCGTCGGGCGGACTCGATCCTGCGAGCATTTCGTTCCCGTTCAGGCGCGAGATGTCGAAGCGGCGTGTGCGCGGCGTGAGGTATCACATGGGTAATGTCCGCTCCATTGATCTTGCAGCCAAAACCGTGAGCACCGAATGCGAGACTATTCCTTACGATAAACTCGTTATTGCCGCCGGTACAACCAACAACTTTTTCGGTAACAACGATCTGATAGAGAAGGTCTACACCCTCAAGTCGACTGCCGAGGCCCTGCGATTGCGCAATGAGCTCCTCGACCGTCTGGAGCGTGCCAGCGTTTGTCGCGATCCGGCCGAGAAGCGGCGGATGCTCAGTTTTGTTGTGATCGGCGGTGGCCCCACGGGTGTGGAGATAGCCGGAGCTATCGGCGAGATGAAGCGCGATATCATTCGCCGCGAATATCCCGATCTAAGTCCCGACGATGTCTCGATTCTGCTGGTTGAAGGGAGCGACCGTCTGTTACACACCATGAGCCCTGATGCTTCGGCTCATGCGCTCACCGATCTTAAATCGCTGATGGTCGATGTGAGGCTCAACACCATTATGAAGACATATAACGGCCAACGGGTTGAGTTTGCCGACGGTTCAGAAGTGGAAAGCGAGGCAGTGATCTGGACTGCGGGAATTACAGGTGTGCCTTTCGAAGTGACAGGCGGTGAGCTTGAGCGCGGAAGGGGAGGACGCATAGTAACTCTTGCCGACAACAGTGTGAAGAACCATCCCGACATCTATGCACTTGGCGATATCGCTTACACCGAAACTCAGAAGTATCCCGCAGGCTTCCCGCAGTTGGCGCAGTTGGCAATCCAGCAGGCGCACTATGTGGCACGCCGTCTTAACGGAAAGGAGAAGGCCGAAGCATTTGAATATGTCGACAAAGGGTCGATGGCCACAATTGGCCGAAACCGCGCCGTGGCCGATCTGGGCAAGCTTCGATTGAGCGGATTCGTGGCGTGGCTCACATGGATGTTCGTCCATCTGATCTCGCTGCTGGGAATGCGCAACAAAGTCACGGTTCTGATCAATTGGGTGTGGGCCTACTTCACCTACAACACCTCGCTACGCCTGCTCATTCTCCCCGACCGCTATCCGCTGCGTCACAGAAAAGACAGGAAATGATTCTCAGCGTCGGCTTGTCATTTCGGCATAAAGGTCGAGATAGCGCCGGGCGGTTTTCGAAACATTGAAGTCAATTTCAACCCGGTGAGCCGCCTCATCAAGAAATTCCCGCGAAGGATAGTTGCTGATCACCGAAGCTATCATGCGGGCGCAATCGGTGGCATCGTCACGCTTGAAGCTGAACCCGTAGCGGCCGCCATCAATGATTTCAAGAGGGCCGTCGTTGTCTGACACAAGCACTGGAACACGTGCGGCCATAGCCTCGGCCACAGTGAGGCCGAAGCCTTCCAGACGCGATGGCTGCACGAACAGATCAAAGTCGGCCAGATGCGCCAGCACATGGCTTTGTGGCTGAGTGCCGGCAAATTCCACGCGGTCGCTGATGTTAAGCTCACTTACAAGTTGCTCGAGATATGGGCGCGACTTCCCTTCGCCGATCAGGGTCAGCGACACGTCAAGGCCTTTCCCGGCCAGGAGCGCAACAGCGCGCAGCAGAATGTCTTGCCCCTTGATTTCATGAAGCAGCCGTCCAACCTGCACTATACGGAACTGTCCTGATGGAGCGCCGGAGCGTTCGCGGCGCTTTATCCCGGCAAGATCGATTCCGTTATGTACGGTGACCGATTCAAGACCGGTTTTCAGCGCTATATCCTGGCGCACCATATCGGAGATGGCAAACACCGGGCCCGATTTGTCGAGACGGATGGAATTTCCGGGGGTGCACATGGAATGGAGTGTGACACACAAGCGCTTTTTCATCGACGGGAGGAAGATGTAGCGCGACAGGCTGGAATAGTGAAGGTGGACAACGTCGGGCGCGACCGAGTGCAGCAGCGAGTTAAGGCGCATTACGTAGAGCGGATTGCGCGAGCCACGCGGCCGCGACAGCAGGTGGAGGTTGACTCGCGGAGCAATCTCAGCCTTCAGCGATGGATCGACAATGTCGTTGAGCACAATCAGATGCACGTCGTGACCCTCGGCCGATTGCTCGCGGGTGATGTTGACGAGCATTGTTTCAATGCCCCCCATACCGAGTCCGTATGTCACATGAACTATTCTCACTTTTTCAGGTGCGCGATGAGCGTTGGAAAAGCAAAAGTACGGAAATTTTCGAGAATTTTGCTACATTTGCCTGCGGAAACGGGCCGGGGCGGTCATGTCGCTCGCCGACGCATGAGCGGCGAGAGGAAAGTCCGGG
>CAZKXM010000116.1:0-4625 GCA_964556785.1 uncultured Bacteroides sp.
AGATCTCACATGGGAGATCTATCGCGACACGCTGATCGAGCAGGCCGAGCAGGGTGTTGACTATTTCACGATCCATGCCGGCGCACTCCGTGCCCACGCCGATATGGTTGGCGAACGCCTTACCGGAATCGTGAGCCGCGGCGGTTCGATCATGACCCGCTGGGCAGTTATCCACAATCAGGAAAACTTCCTTTACACCCATTTCGAAGATATCTGCGAGATTCTGGCCCGTTACGACGTTGCCGTGTCGCTCGGCGACGGACTCCGTCCCGGCTCCATCCACGACGCCAACGACCGTTCGCAGTTCCTTGAGCTCGATGTGCTCGGCGAGCTCACTGAAATCGCATGGCGCCACAATGTGCAGGTGCTCATCGAAGGACCCGGACATGTGCCCATGCACAAGATTCGCGAAAACATGGACCGCCAGCTCGAAAAATGCCACGAAGCGCCCTTCTACACCCTCGGCCCGCTCACAACCGACATCGCTCCTGGCTACGACCATATCACATCGGCCATCGGCGCTGCCCAGATAGCATGGATGGGAACGGCAATGATTTGCTATGTCACCCCCAAGGAACACCTCGCTCTGCCGGGCCTCGAAGATGTGCGCACCGGAGTGGTGACCTATAAGATCGCCGCCCATGCCGCCGACCTCGCCAAGGGACATCCCGGAGCACAGGTACGCGACGATGCCATGAGCCGCGCCCGCTTCGAATTCCGCTGGAAAGATCAGTTCAACCTTTCGCTTGATCCCGAAAGAGCCAAGGAATACTACGTTGCAAGCCATGAGAACGGCGACGACCGTTTCTGCACAATGTGTGGCCCCAACTTCTGTGCAATGCGCATTTCGGCGGCTATGGCCGAGGAGTGTGCCAACTGATCACGCACCATGTTTTCCGACGAACTCAAAAAATATGACTGGGACGCCACCACGGCCGAGATTGCGGCCATGACTCCGCGCCACGTCGAGATAGCTCTCGCTAAGGAGCACCTCGATGTAGCCGACTTCATGGCGCTCATATCGCCCGCCGCCGCTCCCTATCTTGAGCAGATGGCTCAGAAAAGCCGCAAGATCACTCTGTCGCGTTTCGGCAAGACAATCTCGCTGTATATCCCGATGTATGTGTCAAACGCGTGTACGAACCACTGCGTTTACTGCGGCTTCAACCATTCCAACCCGCTTGAGCGCGTTACCCTGACTCAGGATCAGATTAAGGCCGAGTGTGAAGCTATACGGCGCCTGGGGCCTTTCGAGAACATCCTGATCGTGTCAGGCGAATTTCCGGCAATCAACGGGGTTGACTATCTCGAAGAAGTGCTGCACACCGTCCGCCCCTATTTCAACAACATGACTATCGAGGTCATGCCTTTGAAGGAACGCGATTATTACCGCCTGACCCAATCGGGATTGAACGGTGTGGTGTGTTTTCAGGAGACCTACAATGCAGCCCGATACAAAACCTACCATCCGCGCGGCATGAAGTCGGTGTTCGAATGGAGGGTGAACGGGTTCGACCGCATGGGCGCGGCAGGTGTCCACAAGATTGGCATGGGTGTTCTGATCGGGCTGGAAGACTGGCGCACCGACGTGACGATGATGGCGCGCCATCTGCGCTATCTGCGTCGCCACTACTGGAAAACCCGTTACAGTGTCAATTTCCCCAGAATGTGTCCCGCAGAGGGTGGCTACACCCCTAATGTCGTTATGACCGACCGTGAACTCGCGCAGCTCACGTTTGCCTTCAGGCTCTTTGATCATGACATCGACATCTCCTACTCCACCCGCGAAAACCCCGTGTTCCGTGCCAATATGATGCGTCTTGGCGTAACATCGATGAGCGCCGGAAGCCGTACGGAGCCTGGGGGCTACTGCTCCACCCCCGATGCGCTCGAGCAATTCGAGGTTAGCGACCAGCGCACTCCTGCCGAGGTGGCTGCCGAGATACGGGCCCTCGGTTACGATCCCGTCTGGAAAGACTGGGACCGAATTTTCGACTGATATCGTCCCGGCTAAACTGCTGCAGGCCCATGCTGTGGCAGTTTAGCCGGGATTCTTTCCCATCGGCGCAGATTTGTTGCATTTACCGCCCACATGTGTATGATCGGTGCGCCAAAATTCGTAACTTCGCGCCACTATATATGAAATGGCGGCAGATAATCTCCCGGATCATGCTTCTGGCGGGGGCAGCAATGTTGTGGAGCTGCTCCGCTACAAAGCATGTGCCCCAAGGAAACTATCTGGTCAACAAGGTGAAGATTGAGTTTACCGACAACCCCGACGAGGTGAAACCTGCTGACCTCACCAACTATCTGCGGCAAACTCCCAACCACAAAGTGCTTGGCTTTCTCAAGCTTCAGCTCGCCACCTACAACCTGTCGGGACGCGATTCCACGCGATGGTACAACAAATGGCTGCGCCGCATAGGCCAGCCCCCCGTGATCTACAATCCCGACCTCACTGACGCATCAGTCAATCAGCTGCGGCTCGCAATGATCAACCGCGGTTTTATGGACGCAACGGTGCAGGCCGACACATTTGCCATTCCCGGGAAGAAAAAGATCGAGGTTACTTACCGCATCACAGCCGGTGAGCCTCACCGCATAGCCTCGATTGCCTACGACATCCCCGACGAGGGAATCCGCAATGTGGTGATGCGCGATTCGGCCCGATTCACCGTGCTGCCGGGCGAGCTGCTCAACCGCGACGATCTCGATGCGGAGCGCACTCTCATTGCCGACAGGCTCCGCAACCGCGGTTACTTCAATTTCTCGAAAGAGTATATCACATTCTTCGCCGACACCGTTGCGGGCAGCAAGGATGTCGACCTTACGCTGACGGTTAATCCCCCGGCATCGAAAATCAAAGCCGACATAGCATCGGCTCCGTTGCATGAGGTGTACTACATAAGGAATGTAACCTTTGTGACCGACTACCGGCTCGGACGGACCCTCGATCAGGCTATCAATGAGGCTACCGACTCGGTTGTGCGCCGCGGCTACAGGTTTCTTTACGGCACCGACCGCTGGCTCACACCCGGCACAATGGAAGAGAAATGCTTCATCGAACCCGGCAAACGCTACAGCGCGCGCAGTGTCGACCGCACCTATGAGTATCTGAGCAGGCTCGGCATAATCAAGTCGACCAACATCGAGCTGCGCCCCGCGGGCTTCATTGACGGCCACCCGGCTCTCGACGCCTACATCATGCTGACCCGGAACAAGTCGCAGGGAGTAACGTTTGACGTTGAAGGAACGAACTCAGAGGGCGATTTCGGTTTCGGCGTCGGGCTCACCTATCAGCACCGAAACCTTGCCCACCGCTCCCGGCTGCTGTCGGTAAAATTCCGCGCAGCCTACGAGAGCCTCTCCGGCAATCTCGACGATCTGATCAACAACAACTATCAGGAATATGCCGGCGAGGTGGGCATCACCTTCCCGAAGTTTGCATTTCCGTTCCTGTCGGGCACATTCAAGAAAAGAGTGAAGGCTTCGACAGAGCTGGCAATGTCGCTCAACTATCAGGCACGGCCCGAATACACCCGAATCATTGCCGGACTCGCATGGAAATACAAATGGGGCACCGGCACCAACAACACAAGGCGCACTCTTGACCTGATCAACATCAACTACGTACGCCTGCCAAAGAGCACCCGCGACTTCCTCGACGATATCGCGCCCGACAACCCTCTGCTGCGCTACAGCTATGAGGACCATTTCATAATGGACATAGGCTACACGTTCTATCACACCAACCGTCGCATTACATCAGCCACCGACCGCCGCTACCGTTTCCAGCCGCTGATCTACACCTTCCGCGCCGCCGCCGAAACGGCAGGAAACCTGCTACGCGCCTTCTCGGCAATCTGCGGACAACACCGCCACCAAGGAGTCTACAAAATTTTCGGCATCCAGTATAGCCAATATGCCAAAGCCGAGGCTGAATATTCAATCGTCAGGAACTTCACCGGGCGCCATGCCCTCGCATTCCGCGCCGGCGCCGGCATTGGAGTGCCTTATGGCAACTCCACGGTGCTCCCCTTCGAGAAGCGCTTCTATGCCGGCGGCGCCAACGGGGTGCGCGGCTGGAGCGTCAGGACTCTCGGCCCAGGCGCTTATGACGGACGCAATCAGGTGACCGACTTCATCAACCAGTGTGGCGACATCTCCCTGCTGCTCAGTGCCGAATATCGCGCCAAGCTCTTCTGGGTTATCGAAGGGGCGCTATTTGTCGACGCCGGCAACATCTGGACCATCCGCAATTATGAAACCCAGCCCGGCGGTGTTTTCCGTTTCAATGAATTCTACAAGCAGATCGCCGCATCATACGGCGCCGGCCTGCGTTTTGACTTCACCTACTTCCTTCTGCGTCTCGATCTTGGCATCAAGGCCGTGAATCCGGCCATGAATCAGGAGAAGTGGCCAATCATCCATCCCCGCTGGAGCCGCGACGCAACTTTCCACTTCGCCGTGGGATATCCCTTCTGAATCCTCTCATCCATTTCCAAAACCACAATGAAACAGCTCGTTATTTTTGACCTCGACGGCACCCTGCTCAACACCATTTCCGACCTTGGCGAAGCAGCCAACCATGCCCTGAAAGAATTCGGCTATCCCACTCACAGCCT
>CAZKXM010000117.1:0-4569 GCA_964556785.1 uncultured Bacteroides sp.
ATGTTTGTGGTTTACTTCTTTATGGACAAGAAGCTCGATGAGTCGGGCGACGTTGAGGAGGAGAAGGACGAGCCCTTCAAGCTCCGCGACCTCGGCAAGATTCTGTCGTCGGCCGGATTCTGGCTTGTGGCCCTTCTGTGCGTGCTCTACTATTCGGCCATCTTCCCCTTCCAGAAATATGCCGTCAACATGCTTCAGTGCAATCTGACTCTCGTGCCCCCGGCTGATGATTCGTTCTGGGCGTCGGACACCATCACGGTGATCCAGTATGTGATCATGATCATTGTTGCCGGAGCCGCTTTCGCAGGCAACTTCTCGAAAAAAGCGGCCGCCAAAGGGGGCCTTTTCGCTCTCGCCGTTGTGGCTCTGGTGGCCTACTGCTTCTTCGGATACATGCGCCAGTCGGTCGCGGCTATCTTCGCCGTGTTCCCCCTCCTTGCAGTGGGTATCACACCCATCCTGGGCAAGTATGTCGACTATAAAGGCAAGGCGGCCTCGATGCTCGTTATCGGCGCGCTTCTGCTCATTGCCTGCCACCTCACTTTCGCATTCATCCTGCCCTTGTTCAAAGGTAACGACCTTGGCGGTGTCGTGGTTGCTTATCTCACCATTCTGGTGCTCGGAGCCTCATTCTCGCTTGTTCCCGCATCGCTCTGGCCGAGTGTGCCTAAGCTTGTCGACGCGAAGATTATCGGCTCGGCCTACGCTCTTATCTTCTGGATTCAGAACATCGGCCTGTGGCTCTTCCCGCTGCTGATCGGCAAGGTGCTCGATCAGTCGAACCCGCAGATTTCGGAGGCTCTCGCCGCCGGAACCATGACCGCCGAGGAGGCCGCCACAAGCTACAATTACACCGCGCCGCTGGTGATGCTGGCCGCTCTCGGCCTGGCCGCTCTCATTATCGGCTTTATCCTCATAGGCCTCGACAAGAAGAAGGGACTCGGTCTGGAAGAGCCCAACATCAAGGAGCCGCAGGCCGAAATCCTCGAGTCGGAAGTTGAAACGGCTGAGCTGTAATGGCATCGTTCGTTATTGAAGGCGGACACCGTCTTCAGGGCGAGATCACGCCTCAGGGTGCCAAAAACGAGGCTCTGCAGATTCTCTGCGCAGTGCTGCTCACCACCGAGGCGGTGACCGTGAGCAATGTGCCCGAGATTCTCGACGTGCAAAACCTGCTGCGGCTGCTGGCCGACATGGGTGTAAGCGTCGAGCGGATAGCCCCGGGTTCTTACCGCCTGCAGGCCAAGACTATCGACCGTGATTTCCTTGCCACGGAGGAATATGCCCGGCGTTCGCGCTCGCTGCGCGGATCAGTGATGCTCATGGGAGCCCTCTTAGGGCGACTTGGCGAAGCGTGGATGGCAAAGCCGGGTGGTGACCAGATAGGGCGTCGCCGTCTCGACACCCACTTTATCGGACTGCGCAAGCTCGGCGCCCGGTTTGACCGCGAGGCAGGATCAAAAATCTGTCACATGACCGCCCCCGAGGGGCTCCACGGCTGCTATATGCTGCTCGACGAGGCTTCGGTGACCGGCACTGCCAATATAATCCTTGCGGCAGTGATGGCCGAGGGGAAGACCACCATCTATAACGCGGCATGTGAGCCTTACGTACAGCAGCTGTGCCGCATGCTCAACTCGATGGGAGCGCGGATTGAAGGAATAGGGTCGAACCTGCTCCAGATCGAGGGTGTGAGATACCTCACCGGCACCTCTCACCGTCTGCTCCCCGACATGATTGAAGTGGGCAGCTTCATTGCCATGGCCGCGATGACGCGCAGCCGCATAACGATCAAGAATGTAAGCTACAGGAATCTCGGCATTATCCCCGATCAGTTCCGCCGTCTGGGCATAGCTCTGGTGGAACATGGCGACGATATCATCGTGCCCGGTCAGGAACACTATGAGATAGAGTCGTTTATGGACGGGTCGATCATGACGATTGCCGATGCGCCGTGGCCCGGGCTTACACCCGACCTGCTTAGCGTGATGCTGGTGGTTGCAACCCAGGCCAAAGGAAGTGTGCTGATCCACCAGAAAATGTTTGAAAGCCGTCTGTTCTTCGTCGACAACCTGATCGATATGGGAGCGCAGATAATTCTGTGTGATCCTCACCGGGCTGTCGTGATAGGGCATGACCATGGCCGCCGTCTGCAGGCCCATAACATGGTGTCGCCCGACATTCGCGCCGGCATCGCCCTGCTGATCGCAGCCCTGAGCGCATCAGGCGTCAGCAGGATCAGCAACATTGAGCAGATTGACCGCGGTTACGAAAACATCGAGGAGCGCCTCCGCGCCCTCGGAGCAAAAATACGTCGCGAGGAATGATTCTTGAAACGGCTCATGCTCCGCTGCTTGCCCGCAACACATTCGGCATCGATGTGAATGCGCGGATGCTTGTTGAATATTCGTCGGTTGCCGATCTCAAGAGCATAGCGCCCGTCGCCGAGCCGTTCATTCATCTTGGCGGAGGGTCAAACCTGCTGTTCCTCGGCGATTGCTCCACGCTGCTGCTCCACAGCCTCATCTCGGGTATCTCGATCGTTGAAGAGACAGTAGACGAGGTGACGGTGAGAGTCGGCTCCGGAGTTGTGTGGGACGATTTTGTGGCGTGGGCTGTTGCATCGGGCCTCTCAGGGGTGGAGAACCTGTCGATAATACCCGGTGAGGTCGGGGCAGCCGCAGTGCAGAATATCGGCGCCTACGGGGCAGAGATCAAGGATGTGGTTGAAAGTGTCGACACGATCGATATGTCAACCGGCAGCGAGCGACGTTTCTCGGCCAAGCAGTGTGAGTACGGCTATCGCAGTTCGGTTTTCAAACGGCCCGACATGAAGCATTATGTCGTGACTTATGTCACGATGAGTCTGCGCCGCCGTTTCACACCCGATATGAGCTATCACGGCCTGTTCGACTTTTTCGAACGTTCAGGCCTTCAGCCCACTCCCGCAACAATGCGCCGGGCCGTGATCACCCTTCGCCACAGCAAATTGCCCGACCCCACACGGCTTGGCAATGCAGGCAGTTTCTTCACCAACCCTGTAGTAGATGCCGAATTGGCCCGGTCGCTCAGCGAGCGCTATCCGGGCATGCCGCAATATCCCGCGACAGTTCCCGGAAAGGTGAAACTCTCTGGCGGGTGGCTCATTGAAAAGGCCGGCTGGAAAGGCCGGCGCATAGGGCCCGCAGGGGTTGACGAGCGTCAGGCTCTCGTGATCGTGAACCATGGCGGAGCCACCGGCGCCGATATCGTCAGGGTGATGGAATCAGTGATTGAAGATGTGAAAGAGCGTTTCGGGGTCACTCTCGTGCCCGAAGTCAATATAATAGGATAAATGAACCGACTCGGTAAACTCTACTTCCGCTACGGCACCATGGGCTCGGCCAAGACAGCCCTGCTTCTGACAACGGCCTACAACTTCGAGGAGCGAGGCCTGTCATACGTCTGTATGAAACCGATTATCGACACCCGCGAGGGGGACAGCGTGATACGCTCGCGTATCGGAATCGAACGGGCCTGCACATGGATCTATCATGACAGCGACCTCTATGCCATGATCCGGGAGATGTGTGACCGTCACGGCGCCGTTATCGAATGGTTTCTTGTCGACGAGGCGCAGTTTCTCACAGCCGAGCAGGTGGATCAGCTGGCCCGCGTTGTCGACGAGTTCGGGTGTAATGTGGTGTGCTACGGATTGCGCACCGACTTCAAGAGCCGCCTTTTTGAAGGCTCGCGCCGCCTCTTTGAGATTGCCGACACGATCGATGAAATCAAGTCGACCTGCACGTGCGGCCGCAAAACGATTGTCAATGCGCGAATCGACTCACGCGGCGACTTTGTTGAGGAGGGTGCGCAGGTGGAGATCGGAGGCGACGACCGCTATATAGCCGTGTGCCGCAAGTGCTGGCGCGACCGCCGCATCAGTCAGTCGCGCCGCAACGCGCTCCCGTTTGCTGATCTCGAAGCCTGAGCCCGCTGCCGGGGCAGTCTGGCCTACGCTTTTCCGTGAGCCGGAATTTGACAGTAGAAATTTTTCAGGAAATGCTTGGCGGTTTCGCGGCAAAGCTCTATCTTTGTGGGCTGAAATCCATGCCTTCCGGGCCCGAAAAGCGATGCGCAATGTGTCCGCCCGTGGGTAAAACCTGAAAACCAAAAAGTTAAATGTACGCAATCGTTGAAATTCAAGGACAGCAGTTCAAGGCAGAGCCTGAAAAGTTCTTGTATGTTCACTATCTCGGAGATGCAACCAAAGAAGGTGACAAGGTTGAATTTGACCGCGTTCTCCTCGCTCAGTCCGATGACACGGTGAAGGTTGGCGCTCCCACTGTGGAAGGCGCAAAAGTTGTTTGCGAGGTCCTCACCCCGCTGGTAAAGGGCGACAAGGTTATCGTCTTCAAGAAGAAACGCCGCAAAGGCTATCGTCGCAAGAACGGCCACCGTCAGTACTTTACCAAAGTGTTAATTAAAGAAGTAGTCGCTTAACCCCCGAAAATCTCATCAGAAAATGGCACATAAAAAAGGTGTAGGTAGTTCGAAGAACGGCCGCGAGTCAGAAAGCAAACGACTCGG
>CAZKXM010000118.1:0-4524 GCA_964556785.1 uncultured Bacteroides sp.
CTGCCCCGACGAGAAATTCGTGGTCGTAATCTTCACCCCCGCCGACATCACCGGCCTCGTAACCCTCATCTACTCCGGCCTCAAGCCCTCGCAGGTTGCAACCCTCGCCGCCCTTGACAGCACCCGCCTCCAGAACGAGCTCGTCAAGTACTTCAAGCTCCCCGCATCGAAGATCGTCAACTCACGCACCTACGGCGGTCACGGCGAGCAGATGGCCGTTTACGCATCGACAACCATGGTCGACGGCAAGCCCCTCACCGACATCATCGGCACCGAAACCCTCCCCGAAGCAGCATGGGAAGAACTCAAAGGTCGCGTGATCCAGGGTGGCAAGCGCATCATCGAGCTCCGCGGCCGCTCATCATTCCAGAGCCCCGCTTACCTCTCGATCGAAACCATCGCCGCAGCTATGGGTGGCAAGCCCTTCACCTGGCCTGTAGGAACCTATGTTAACGACGATCGTTTCCAGCACATTCTCATGGCTATGGAAACAGTTGTCGACAAGAACGGCATCTCTTACAAAGAGCCTAAGGGTAACGCAGCCGAAATGGCCGAACTCGAAAAGAGCTACAAACATCTTTGCGAAATGCGCGACGAGGTTATCGAGCTCGGTATCCTTCCTCCCGTTAACGAGTGGAACAAGTACAATCCCAATCTCTGATTGTAGTTCCATCTTTTTGAAGTAAAAAAAATTATGAACTCAGGCCGGTATCCGCTGAAGGATATCGGCCTGAGTAACTTTTGGGCAATCCCGCTCAGTCCTTTCGCAGATGGCGCAAAAAGGCAAATGGACGGCGATTCACAAGATAACCGGCACCGGCACCCTCGTTGGCATACGCTTCACGCTCAAACGAGATGCTGCGGTAAGCCGCAAATGAGTCGCGCATGATCACGAGACGCACCATCCATTCGATCACATAAAGCAAATAGAAAGGCACGTAAAGAAGCTCGCGCATCTGGGCCGTGTGGATCGCTTCATGGTCGAGCACCCGCTGCGAGCACTCATCTTTCGCAAACACGACGCCGAACAGATTGATCGCCAAAAAATTCTTCCCCGGAGGGATCAGTTTGTTTTTAATCACTCTCATTTCTTCTTTGAAAACAATCGTATACTCCGCAAAGTTAATCACCGGTTATCCAATCGTCAGAATTTGTGCATTAACCCGCTGAGGAGTGACTATGACGAAAAAACTCCGAAATGGCTGGTAACCGTGCCATCTCAGAGTTGATTTTCTTATGAGCGGTAAACGAGGCTCGAACTCGCGACCCTCAGCTTGGGAAGCTGATGCTCTACCAACTGAGCTATTACCGCACAATTTGTTTTTGCATTACAAATTTATGGATTTTTATTGATGCAACCAAAAAAGTGTGCCCGAATCTTTTGACGCGGACACACTTTTTGATGCTGAGTTAAATGGGTTTGATCAGAAGAGATGTTTGTACTTGGCAAACTCGATGTCGTTTGCGGCTTTGGCAGCCATTGAAGCGTCGTGGCGCTTAACCTGCGAGAGGTTTTTGAGGACATCGGTTGTGTTGTTGGTACGGGCAGCCACGATCGCCTTCAGATAATATGTGGTGGCGTCGGGATTCTTCACAGCGTTGAGGGTTGAGAGGGCCTTGCTGTAGTCTTTAGCGAGAATGTGAGCGAGGCCGGCGTTGTTGGTCTTGGCATCGCCGGCGGCGCGGGCGGCTGCGGCGGCATCACCCTGCTGGATATAGTAAACGGCGAGGGCTTCACCGAGGCCGTCGTAGCCTGCGGCTTTGCCGAACGAGGCGTTAGCTGCCTGGCCATCGTTGTCGAGCAGTGCGATCAGGCCCTGATTCATCATCACCTCGGGGGCGTTGGGAGCAAGCGATGCAGCTTTGTCGAAGTTGGCCGCTGCATTGTTGAAGTTCTTGAGCTGATACTGCATCAGGCCGAGATTGTTAAAGCCGCGATAGTCGGCAGGATAGAGACGGGTTGCTGCCTCATAGATTTTCACCTTGCGGTTGACATCGTCGGTGAGGGTGGCGGCATAGAGGAGCTCGTCGACATTGAGAGCTGAGGGATCGGTGTCGACGGCACGGTTGATCTCGTTATCGCTTTTTCCGATCACATCGATCGAGGCGGTGATGCGCGAGTAACGCAGCTGAGGCAGGATCTGGTCGGCAAGTTCGTCGAACACGCTTGAAAGGTTGCGGATTTCCTGCTCGCGCTGTTCTGGATCCTTATACATTGACAGCACTGAAAGGATGAGCTCCTTATCCTGAATGTTGCTTGCGGCAACAAGTTTCTGGAAGCCTTCCCAGTCTTCGGGCGTGAACTGTGAAGTGAGTTCGCCGAACTCAGTCACTTTGTCTTTCTTGAGTTGATTCTGGAGGTAGAGCTGAGTGTTGAGTTCGCGGTTTTCAGCAAGGCGGGTGTTGAAATCGAGAGCACCCTCAGGCGATGCATACGACTGTATGTTGAGCTCGCGGATTTCGCGGAAAGCATCGTTGTTGGCGTCGGCAATAGTTTTGTTGAGATCCTTCACCTCTTTTGAGTCGAGCTCGCTCTGGCGCACGTTGGCCTGATTGATGAGGAAGCGGATGTCGGCCGAATATTTTTCGTTGATCACGCGCTGGAACTTGTCGGGAGTGAGAGCGGGTGTGATTGTCGCCGCATCGGCCAGGGTGGAGGTGGCGATGCATCCTTCAGCCACTTTCACGCGGGGGAGAACATATTTCTTACCGTTCTGATCAACGCTGAACGTAAGGAACAGGTTGCAGTTTGCCATCTCGGGCTGATAGGAATAGTTGACGGGAATTGTCATGCGTCCGCCATTCTGGAAAGAGATGACAGAGTTGTTGCCGCGCACCTTCTCACCCTGAAATGTGGTGGGAGAGTAGGGAAGCTCGGTGCCGTTATATGCGAGGACGGGTGTAACAGTCAGAGTGGCGTTCTGCAGGAAAAATTTTGCAGGGATATTGCCGGTCACCACAGCGGGTATACGGTTTGCCACCACTTCGAGCGGGTTGGGAGTGGTTGAGAAATAGTCGGCGGGAAGTTCCTTCATTTTAGAAGAACAGGAGCTCATGAGCAGAGCTGTCATTCCGCCGGCGAGTGCGATCGAAAGAATGTTTGCTTTCATGATGTTCAATGAACGGTGAGCTGTTATTATTTGATTATGATTTTGCAGTGTTACGGGCGGATCTCATAATAGGGGATGTCGACCAGACGGATGTTCATCACCAGATTTGAGAACGGAGGGAAGGTGTATTGCGACGATGCGCCGTAGGCAAGCGTGTAGGGCAGCAGAATCTGCACCGAGTCGCCAACATGCATGTCCATCAGGGCGATTGCGAAGCCCTGAATATTCTTGTTGAGGTTGAAGCGCGCTATTCCGCGGCCATACTCGGTCATGGTGTATGATGAGTCGACTCCCACACCGTTGAGAAGCCGCGCCTTATAGATTACATCGCAGGTGCTGGTGAGCATGGGCTGAAGGTTGCCTGCTGTTTCGGCGCGGTCGTTGAAATAGTGGATCAGCACCTCGGCCTGAGGATTCCACTCAGGGATGAGTGACTGATAGAACACTTTGCCGTCCTCACCGACGCTGTCGCGCTGGGTGCGGAAAAAGTCGTTGTTCAGCTTTCGCCAGTCGGCATATCTGTCCCACACTTTAGTGGTTGTGGTGTTGTCGTCGTCGTCGGAGTTGCATCCGGTGGTTACACCGAGAATCAACAGCAGTGCGGCGACAGCTGGAAGAATGCGGAGATATTTCATCAGAATTCTACTTTAGGGGCTTTCTCCGCACCGGCTTCCGCCTGGAACTGGGGCTTCTCCTTGAATCCGAACCATCCGGCATAGATCACCGTGGGAAATTTCTTGATGGCGGTGTTGTAATCCTGCACGGCGGTTGTGTAGCGTCCACGTGCGGTAGTAACCCGGTTTTCTGTGCCTTCGAGCTGAACCTGAAGGTCACGGAAATTTTCGTTTGCCTTCAGATCGGGATATGCCTCAGATACGGCAAGAAGCGACTTCAGGGCCGACGACAGTTCGTTTTGCGCGTCCTGAAACCGCTTGAGCGATGCTTCGTCGAGATCGTCGGCATTGATGGTAATTGAGGTTGCCTTGGCGCGGGCCTCGGTCACTTTCTCGAAGGTCGACTCTTCGTGAGAGGCATAGCCCTTGACGGTGGCAACGAGGTTGGGGATGAGGTCGGCGCGCCGCTGATACTAGTTTTCAACTTCGGCCCACGACTGGTTGACGCTCTGATCTTTTTCAACGAGCGAGTTGTAGTTGCACGACGAGGTTGTCAGTGCCAGCACGATGGCGGCGAATATGATAAGGATCTGATTTTTCATAAATCGAGTTTGAGTGATTAGTCGAGTTTGCGCAGGAGGGCGTTGATTGACACATGGTTGTGGATCAGCTTGTGGAGATCGTCGATGTTCACACGTTCCTGTTCCATCGAGTCGTGGTGACGCAGAGTAACGGTGTTGTCTTCCAGTGTCTGATGGTCGACAGTGATGCAGAATGGAGTTCCGATAGCATCCTGACGA
>CAZKXM010000119.1:0-4504 GCA_964556785.1 uncultured Bacteroides sp.
TTGACAACCTGCTCCGCAAGGACCTCAAGACTACTCTCGAGGGCAAGACTATCGCCATCTCCGGCTTCGGCAACGTAGCTTGGGGTGCTGCCAAGAAGGCTACTGAACTCGGCGGCAAGGTTGTGACTATCTCCGGTCCTGACGGCTACATCTACGATCCCGCCGGCCTCAACGACGAGAAGATCGAATATATGCTCGAGCTCCGCGCTTCGGGCAACGACATCGTAGCTCCCTACGCTGAGAAGTTCCCCGGCTCACAGTTCTTCGCAGGCAAGAAGCCCTGGGAGCAGAAGGTTGACATCGCTCTCCCCTGCGCTACTCAGAACGAGCTCGGTGGTGAAGATGCCAAGAAGCTTATTGAAAACGGCGTTATGCTCTGCGCTGAGGTTTCGAACATGGGTTGCACCCCCGAAGCTATCGACGCATTCATCGCTGCCAAGATTCCTTACGCTCCCGGCAAGGCTGTCAACGCTGGTGGTGTAGCAGTATCTGGTCTTGAAATGACTCAGGATGCCGAACACCTCATGTGGACCGCTGCTGAGGTTGACGCTAAGCTCCACCAGATCATGGAGTCGATCCACAGCGAGTGCGTGAAGTATGGCAAGCAGGCCGACGGCTACATCAACTACATGAAGGGCGCCAACATCGCCGGCTTCATGAAGGTTGCCGACGCCATGATGGGCCAGGGCATCATCTGATAACAGCCCGTCTGCATCTCTGTCTTTCGGAATATATTTTTCCGACAGGATTAGAAAATAGAATAAATTTCAAATAGTTTTTTCAAAGAGAAGGGAGCGGCCCGCAAAGGCCGCCCCCTTTCATTTATCAGCTTAAGATCAGGTGACGTCAGGCTTTATTGCCGGCGCACTTGGCGCAGCTCACCAGTTTCCAGCAAACAACGGCCAGAACCGCACCGGCGAGCGGACCAACGACCATGATCCACATGTCGCCCCAGGCGTCGGGCGAGAAAACGGCCGGACCAAAGCTGCGGGCAGGGTTAACCGAGCAGTTGTCGACAGGAATACCGACAATGTTGACCAGGCCGAGACCCAGACCGATCGCCAGACCGGCGAATTTGCCGAAACCAAGGTTGGAATCGGTTGTTCCGAGCACCACCATCACGAAGAAGAATGTAAGCACAACCTCGGCCAAAAGAGCCATACCGGCAGTTGCGCCCGGCTGAAGCACATTGGTGGCGAGATTGTTGCTGCCGGTCACACCTCCGAAGGCGAAGTCGGGAGCTGTGTGAACAAACCAGAAAAGGATTGCCGCGCCGATTGTGGCGCCGACGAGCTGCGCAACTACATAGCCCACAAATTCCTTGCACGACATTCTGCCCGCCAGGAGCATGGCAAACGAAACAGCAGGATTGACGTGACAGCCCGAAATGTTGCCGATGCAGTAACACAGACAAACCAGCACCAGACCGAAACAGAGACCGATACCGAGAACTCCGATATGGGTTCCGGCCAGAACTGCGCTGCCGCAGGCAAGAAGGACAAGAAACATTGTGCCGAAACATTCAGCGAGTAATTTCTTCATAATGAGCGGGTGAGTTAAAATTAGAAAATTGATTGATACTGTTATTTCAGATATTATAACACATTTAACAATATTTAGTAGCCGCCGGTTCAATCGTGCACCGCAGATTTTTCAGCCGCCCGATGCAATTTTTGAGAAGGTGTGGCGTCTAATAAAAGGAAAGAATCACAATCAATCATTTTTTACATCACTACAGATTCACCAGATGGATATTCTTCAGGTTGACAACGTCAGCAAATCATTCACCAACCACAAAGCTCTCAACGATGTTTCGCTGAGTGTGCCCGAAGGTTCGGTTTACGGTCTGCTCGGCCCTAACGGTGCCGGAAAGACCACCCTCATCCGCATAATCAACCACATCACAGCCCCCGACGAAGGATCTGTGACATTTATGGGCCATCCGCTGACCCAGGACGATGTGGTCAGCATCGGCTATCTGCCCGAGGAACGCGGCCTTTACAAGAAAATGAAGGTTGGCGACCAGGCCCTCTACTTCGCACGTCTGAAAGGCTTGAGCAAGCGCGACGCGCTGACATCGCTCCGAAGCTGGTTCGAGCGTTTCGGCATTAT
The DNA here is from genome assembly GCA_964556785.1 of uncultured Bacteroides sp. Taxonomy (GTDB): domain Bacteria; phylum Bacteroidota; class Bacteroidia; order Bacteroidales; family Muribaculaceae; genus CAG-1031. The sequence continues at coordinate 2,113 of CAZKXM010000119.1, forward strand.
GGACTGGTGGGACCGCAAAGTTGAGGAGCTATCTAAGGGTATGGCGCAGAAAGTGCAGTTTATTGTCACGGTTCTCCACCGGCCCAAACTTCTGATTTTCGACGAGCCGTTCTCAGGCTTCGACCCCATCAACGCCAATCTGCTCAAGGAGGAGATAATGCGCCTGCGCAACGAGGGATCGACAGTGATCTTCAGTACCCACAACATGTCGTCGGTCGAGGAAGTGTGCGACAACATCACCCTGATCAACAATGGCCGCAATGTGCTGTCGGGCAACGTTGAAGATCTGCGGCGACGCTACTTCGGCGGCCGCTACGAGATGGTGTTCAACGGCGATCCCGAAGCCTTGCGCGCTGCCCTGAGCCCCTTTGCCAACGAGTTTGAGCTCGGCAGCGATCCCGAGGGCCATGCTGTGATGACACTCCACATGCCTGACGAAACCAAACGCCGCGAACTGATCGCCGCCGCCAACTCGACGGTCGACATCAGTTCATTCTCGCCCTCGCTCGCATCAATGAATCAGATCTTTATAAAAACCGTCAACTCCACATCCGAACGATGAATTCCAATATCAACCTGGTCATAGCCCGCGAGTATCGCGAGCGTGTGGCAAAGAAAAGCTTCCTGATCACAACCATCCTGATGCCGCTGCTCATGCTCGCGCTGATGGTGGCTCCGGCGCTGATAATGTCGTCGGGCATGGGCCAGTCGCGCACCGAAGTGCTTGTGATCGACAATTCAGGAGTGATCGCTCAGAAACTTCAGGGCGATGAATCAACCACATTCCGCTCCACCGACATCACCGTCGACTCGGCACTGCGCACAGAGGATGTCGAGGCCGTGCTGGTGATTCCGCGCGAAATCCTCACATCGAAACATCCGCAGGTGAAATATTACAGCAACGGCCCGTCGTCGGTCCTCGTAGAGAGCACCATCGACAATGCCGTTAGCGATATCGTCGAGCAGATGCGCCTCGAGAACTATAACATCAATAACCTCGACCAGATTCTCGAAGATGTGAAATGCGACCTCACCGTCAACACCACCCGCATTGACCGCGACAGCGCCGAGTCGGCCTCGTCAGAACTGTCGGCAGGCCTCGGAATCATGCTGACATTCGTGCTCTACATGTTCCTGCTGCTCTACGGACAGATGGTGATGACCTCGATCATCGAGGAGAAAAACAACCGTGTGCTCGAGATCGTCGTCTCGTCGGTCAAGCCGGCCCAGATAATGATGGGAAAGATTATCGGCGTGGCGCTTGTGGCCGTCACACAGATCGTGATCTGGAGCGTGCTGCTGGCAATGATGGCCGCATTCCTGCTACCGGCGCTCATCCCTGCCGATGTAGCTGCCGACGTGGCCGCCCTTAATGCCGGCAATGCCGCCGCAATCAGCTCGTCGGCCGATCTGTCGCTGCTGCAGTCAATCTCCATTCTCGGCAACGTGGGCTATATCCTGCAGATCATGGGCACACTGCTGCTGTTCCTCATCGGCGGATTCCTGCTCTATGCCTCGATGTATGCCGCAATCGGTTCGGCTGTCGACAACATTCAGGATGCCTCGCAGCTACAGACCCTCACCGTTATCCCCGTTGTGTTCGGCATGATCTTCGCCATGACCGCCGCCACCGACCCCAACACTCCGCTCGCGTTCTGGATGTCGATCATACCGTTCACGTCGCCGATGGTTATGATGGCGCGCGTGCCCTTCGGCATTCCTTTGTGGGAGATCGCGCTGTCGCTCGCGGTGCTCTACGCAACTTTTTGCGGCATGGTGTGGGTTGCAGCCAAGATCTACCGCGTGGGCATCTTCATGTATGGCAAAAAGCCTACTGTCAAGGAACTTATCCGCTGGATGCGTTATAAATAGTTAACCGGTGTAACAATCGGGCTTCCATCACGTTTATTGAGGGAATGGAGGGCGAAACAGGCCCACCATTCCCTAATAAATGTGAAAAATTCAGACGCGAAATCCTCACTCACAATTATTTTTCTTAATTTCGCGCGATAAAAACTCCGCTATTCAAGAATGCGACAGCTAAAAATCCAAAAATCAATCACTAACCGCGAGAGCGCTTCTCTTGACAAGTATCTTCAGGAAATTGGCAGGGAGGAGCTGATCTCGGTGGATGAGGAGGTTGAGCTCGCCCAGCGCATCCGTCAGGGCGACGAGCGCGCGCTTGAGAAGCTCACCCGCGCCAACCTCCGCTTCGTGGTGTCAGTAGCCAAGCAATATCAGAATCAGGGCCTCTCCCTCCCTGACCTCATCAACGAGGGCAACCTCGGCCTGATCAAGGCGGCCCGCAAATTTGACGAAACTCGCGGATTCAAATTTATTTCCTACGCCGTTTGGTGGATCCGCCAGTCGATTCTCCAGGCCCTGGCCGAAC
>CAZKXM010000120.1:0-4475 GCA_964556785.1 uncultured Bacteroides sp.
TCGGGAATTTTATCTCCAATGTTCATTGTGTCGCTTTTTGTGAATTATTGATGAGTCGATTGTCAGGTAAACAAAAGCAAAGATAGAAAAGATGGGGCTCACTGCAAATTATTGGTAAGCTCGTCAGTCACCGCCAGCAGCTGAGGATGCTCCGTGATGACTCGTCGGGGCAGTTTCTTTACGACTTCGCGGTAGCTGTGGTTTATCAGGTGCTTTATGAAGTCGGTGTGCAGCGTGCCGCGGTAGCTCACCTGATTCCAGTATTTTTTGTTCCAGTGAAATGCGCCGGTGATTTCACTGTGATGTTCGCGGAGGGTCAGCGCATATTGTGGATCGCATTTAAGGCAGAAATAATCATTGTTGTTCAGGTCAACGTATGCGAAAATCTTTCCCATAACCCTGAAAGCGACCCCGTCAGGCTCAAAAGGCATGTCCTCGGTGGTGAGCGGTAGCGACAGGCAGTATTCTCTTATCTCTTCAATATTCATTGCGCCGTATTTTGTGCGGTTGATTATATCTGCAAAAATAAATAAAACCCTCTATTCTCAAACTCAGAAACTTATTTCTAATGGTAAAGTGTTGTGCAAATGATTGAATACGATGGGGCTATGTGTGTCTTTTTGTTTCAGACCGCAAATGACTGATGACAAACAAAAATAAGGCGGACGCACCATGGTACGTCCCTACAAAGTAATGAATATAAGATGATTATGTCGACGGAATAGCTGCGGGCTGAATGTTACAAAAACTTAACGAATGCTAAAATGCGGGGGTTGAGGCTAACTTTATTTACCCCGGGAATGTTTTAGTTGCATAAGATTTGAAAAACATAATTCACTAAAAATTTTATACTACTATGGAAACAGCACCTCTTCAGGGTATTAAAGTCGTTGACTTTACAGAAGTACAATCAGGTCCGTCATGCACACAGATGCTTGCATGGCTTGGCGCCGACGTGATCAAGATCGAGCGTCCCGGTGTGGGTGACGCTACACGTAAGGAGCTGCAGTTTGATCCCAACGAACCAAGCTACTACTTCCTTCAGCTCAACAGCGACAAGAAGTCGCTCAGCCTCGACGCCAAGACTCCCGACGGCAAGGCAATTCTTACCAAACTAATTCAGCAGTGTGATATCTTCGTCGAAAATCTGCACCCGGGAGCTATGGACAAGCTGGGCTTCAGCTGGGAAGTCGTGCATAAGCTCAACCCGAAGTGTATCTACGGTACCATCAAGGGGTTCCCTGTTTCGTCAAAGTATAAAGACCTTAAGGCTTATGAGCCTATCGCTCAGGTGACGGCAGCTGCCGCTTCTACCACCGGATGGTTTGAAGGCGAGGATAACATTCCTACTCAGTCAGGTGCCGCACTCGGTGACTCAAACACCGGTATGCACCTTCTTATCGGTCTGTTGGCTGCCCTGCAGCAGCGCAGCCGCACAGGCGAGGGTTGCTACGTCTATCAGTCGATGCACAATGCCTGCCTTAACCTCTGCCGTATCAAGACACGTGACCAGCTCACACTCGACAAGATCGGTTATCTGACTCAGTTCCCGCAGTACCCCAACGGTAAGTTTGGTGATTGCGTGCCTCGTTCGGGTAACATCGAGGGTGGCGGCGTGCTTGGCTGGACTTATAAGTGTAAGCCCGCCGGCGATATGGACTCGGCTATCGATGCCAACAACTACGTCTACATCATCCTTCAGCGTGGTGCCAAGGACTTTGAGGCAGCATGTAAGGCTATGGGCTTCGAGGACTGGCTCACCAACCCCGACTTCAACACCGCCGACGCACGTGACCGTCACAAACAGGAGATTTATGCACGTATCGGTGCATGGACAGCCGACAAGACCAAGTTTGAGGTGACCGAGATCCTCGGCCCGGCCGGAGTGCCTGTAGGTCCTGTCCTTTCGACCAAGGAGGTTATGTCGGATGAGTCGCTTTATGATGGCAACACACTCGTGAAGATCAATCAGGGTGGTAACATCGGTGAGTTTGTCACTGTAGGATGCCCGTTCACCATGAGCTCGTTCCAGCCTACCTACGGCCCGTGTCCTACCCTCGGCGGTAACACCGATGAAATCCTTAAGTCACTCGGATATTCCGATGCCGACATTCAGTCATTTGCCAAGAACGGTACAACAGCACCGGCAGCAGCTCCTGCAGCAGCGGCAAAATAAATTAGTCCACGTTTTTTTCAACTCATTGAATTATGGCAACTACAACTCAAAATACAAAACCTCAGTTTCCGGCACAGGTTACCGGCATGTATATCCTTGCCGAGTCACTGCGTCGACTGGGACTGATGGATGTGTATGGCCTCGTTGGCATACCTGTTACCGAGGCTGCCTACGCCATGCAGAAAGTAGGGATAAATTACTATGGTTTCCGCTTTGAGCAGCAGGCCGGTATGGCGGCTGCAACACACGGCTATCTTACCAAGCAGCCGGGCGTGCTGCTCACCGTTTCATCGCTCGGATTCATGAACGGCCTGACGGCGACTGCCAACGCGACAGTCAACTGTTACCCGATGATCCAGATTTCGGGCGCGTCAGACCCCACAATGGTCGACATGAACGTGGGCACCTATGAGCAGATGGATCAGCTCAACACGGCTCGTCCGCTCGTGAAGGCAGCATTCCGTTGCTCACATGCCAAGGACATACCCGCAGCTGTGGCACGCGCCTACCGCGCTGCCGTGAGCGGACGTCCCGGTGGTGTCTACATCGACATGACCACTCCCGCGCTGGGCGAGATCATGGATGCCGCCGATGCCGAGAAACTCTTTTACACTCCGGTCGACGTGGCTTCGCCCGTCGCACCGACTCAGGCTGCCGTAGACCGCGCCGTGGAGATTCTTACCTCGGCAAAGCGCCCGGCTATCCTTCTCGGTAAGGGAGCCGCCTACGCTCAGGTCGATGACAAGATCCGCACCCTCATCGAGACTTACAAGATTCCTTACCTCGCCATGTCGATGGCCAAGGGTCTGATGCCCGATGCCGGCCCTTACAGTGCACTGAGCTGCCGCTCCACTATCATGGAGCAGGCCGACGCAGTGGTCGTGATAGGCGCCCGCATCAACTGGATGCTTTCGTTTGGCCGCGGCAAGTGGAATCCCGATGTGAAGTTCATTCAGCTTGACGTGGAGCCCACTGAGATCGACCGTAATGTACCTGTAGCCGCACCTGTAGTGGGCGACATGGCTCAGAGTCTCGACATGATTCTCGCGGCTATGAAGGGTAAGACCATGAGTGCCGATCCCGCATGGCTCACTTCGCTTCAGGCCGAGTCAAAGGAGAAGAACACCAAGTTTGAGGCCCGTCTGGCCGATGCTGCCAACGCACAGCCTATGAATCACTGGAGCGCTTTGTCGGTAGTCAAGCCTATCCTTGAGAGCAACCCCGACATTATCCTCATCAACGAGGGTGCCAACACGCTCGACGACACACGTGACTCCGTGGATATGTCGCTGCCGCGTCACCGCGTCGATTGCGCTTCGTGGTCGATCATGGGCATGGGCATGGGTTCCTGTATCGGTGCAGCCGTCGCAACCGGCAAGAGTGTCGTGGCAGTCGAGGGTGACTCAGCCTTCGGATTCTCCGGAATGGACTTCGCCACGATATGCCGTTACAAACTCCCCTGCACGGTGGTTGTGTTCAACAACGGCGGTATCTACAACGGTGTCGGTGTCAATCCTTCGGGAGCCGACGCACCCGCTCCTACCACGCTTGACATCAACGCTCAGTACAACCTCATCGGTGAGGCTTTCGGAGCCAAGGGATACCGCGTGAGCGACACTGCTTCGCTCAAGGCTGCCCTTGAGGAAGCCATTGCTTCAAAGGCTCCTGCATTGATTGATGTGCAACTCGGTGCCGATTCCGGCAAGGAATCCGGACATATCGGTTACCTTAATCCTACCCCTCTCATTGACTATACAGTCTGAGACCGGCAATAATCTGATCACTAACCTGACATTGCCTCTCCATCACGGAGAGGCAGTGTTTATAAAATTACTACTATGGGTTTAAGTCATGTAATACTCTACGCCATAGTCCCGATTATAGTTGTGATGCTTGCCGGCTACATTTCGGGTAAGAAAGGCGCGTTCACAGGAGCTGATGCAAAGAAATTCAACAAGGTCGTGCTTGACTTCGCACTTCCTGCCGCCCTCTTTGTCTCGATCGTTCAGGCAAGCCGTGCGGATCTGGCACGCGATGCGAAGCTGACCATTGTGTCAACCGTGGGCATCATGGCATGTTTCATGATCGTCTACTTTGTGTTCAAATACTGTTTTAAGAAAAATACCGGCGCCGATGCGGCAATATCGGCACTTATCAGCGGTTCGCCCACAATCGGCTTCCTCGGGTTTGCGGTGCTGGAGCCTATCTTCGGCACAAGCCCCTCGGTCGCACTGGTTGTCGCCATTGTCGGCATCGTGGTGAATGCTATCGGTATCCCTGTGGGACTTTCACTTATGAA
>CAZKXM010000121.1:0-4451 GCA_964556785.1 uncultured Bacteroides sp.
AACGGAGTGACAAACACCGATGCAAACGATGTCATGCGCTTGCCCTGCGCGTTGTAAGGCGACACCCTCACCAGACGGTGCACGCCGTTCTCGCTCTTGAGATACCCGTAGGCAAAATCGCCCTCGACGTTGATCGTAGCGCTCTTTATTCCCGCCTCGTCACCCTCAAGAAGGTTGGCAACCGAGGTCTTGTAACCGTGAGCCTCACACCATCTCAGATACATGCGCATCAGCATGTCGGCCCAGTCCTGACTCTCCGTGCCGCCGGCACCTGAATTGATTTTCAGGACAACACCCATCTTGTCCTCCTCGCGGCGGAGCATGTTGCGCAGCTCAAGCCGCTCGATCTTGCCCATCGCGTCGGCATACATCGTGTCGAGCTCAGCCTCCTCAACAAGCCCCTCCTTCAGGAAGTCCCATGCCAGGGCAAGCTCGTCGACAGCCTTCTCAACCTCCTCGTAGCCGTTGATCCAGCCCTGTATATCCTTGATTTTCTTCATCTGCACCTGTGCTTCCTTGGGGTGTTCCCAGAAGTCGGGCACATGGGTGCGGAGTTCTTCCTCCTCAAGCTGTATGCGGCGGTTGTCAACATCGAGATAGCGCTTGAGCGCAGCCTTGCGCTCCTGGGTTTCCTTGAGCTGTTCCTGAGTAATCATTGCGGGTCAGTTTTTTCCAACTGCAAATTTAGCTATTTTTTCCAAAACTTTCCCCTCGGCCTGACGCTGTCGTCTGAGCCGTTTTTGGCAATATTCAATTAAATTGTTATCTTTGAGGCGCAAAACCGCCGTAGAGCCCGGTTCAGGGCTTGAGGGAGGGTATCTGCAGATTTTTATTTTCGATCAGCGTTTACTCGACGCTTGTTCTTGACTGTCAAGAATCTCGCAAGTTCTTTAATCGTAGTCAGGAACGTAGCAACGGTAGATGCGCGTGGTATGTCAATTCGTCGCGTCATGTTTCCAGCCGTGGGAACATCGATGCACCTGTTAGCATACACAAGCGTAGGCTCTACACGTTGCCGTTTCACTACGATGGGCAATGCGAGAGCCTTTGACAGGGAACGGCAACAGTAAGGTTCCTGCGCTTTTCTTTTGCTAATATTGTTTATTCAAGCCATTCGGGAATCGTGGCGACTTAAAAAACCAACTATTTAGTTCCGCGATGAAAAAGCTTATTTTCTGCTCGCTGGCAGTGGCCGGTTCGATCGGCCTGGCGTCATGCTCCAGCGAGGAGCCGGCGGTTGCCAACGGCTCCGACGTGGTTACATTCACCGCCTCCATTCCCGACAGGATGATGTCTCGTGCCGACGACGGCGACACCCCGCTCACCCTGATGTATGCCGTTTACGACACTGATGGTGGCAAAGTTGTGGCCTTCAACGAGGCCGGCGCTCCTGAAGTGGCCTATGCCGATTCTAAGTACACAGTCTCGATTCCTCTTGTGCATGGCAAAGAGTACAGCTTCGTTTTCTGGGCGCAGTCTGACAAATCAGATGCCTACGATTTCGACACCGAAAACGGCACCGTCGCTGTCAACTACGACAAGATGGAGCTCAACGACGACAGTCACGACGTGTTCTTCACCTCGCTCACCAAAACCGTTGACGGTAACGGGGAGAGCGTGACCCTCCGCCGACCGATGGCTCAGGTCAACGTGGCTACCGACGACTATGTCGACGGCATCACGACAAAGCTCTCGCTGAGCAACATCCACACAACCCTCGATCTCCGCACAGGCGTTGCTTCAGGAGCCGTTGAAACCGCGGTCAACACCTTCTCCGGACTCGAACCTTACGGCAAGATCACTCTCGACGACAAGGAGTATCACCACATGGCGATGGCCTACGTTCTGACCGGTTCAGAGCTTGAAGGCGACGATCTCCACACCGCAAAGCCCGAAACAATGAACATGCAGCTCGAGTTCTCCAACGGCCGCAACCACCGCATCGACAATGTGCCCGTGCGCCGTAACAACCGCACTAATCTCTACGGCTCGCTCCTTTCGTCGACTTCCGACTTCACGATCGACCTCGACCACGGCTTCAGCAACGATACCAACGTTGAGCTCACAGAGCCCTGGGATGGCACTACCAAGCAAGTTCCTCAAGTTGATGACGAAGGCACCGCAACAGTCACCTCCGCCGCCGAATTTGTGGGTCTGGCCTCAGCAATGTCAACCGGCGAACTCACAACCGTAAAATCAATTGTGCTCGACTCCGACATTGACCTCGGCGGTAACCTTTTCGACGGTTTCGGACGCGAAGGCCTGTCTGACCCCGCTAACTATGAAAGCAAATACAAGATTCTCACAGTCAACTTCGACGGCAAGGGCCACACTGTCAGCAACTTCAAGACCGCTTGCAACTATCGCTACGGCTCAGGCCTCTTCACATGGCTCGGCAACGGATCGGTGGTCAGGAATCTCACTGTCGAGAATGTTCAGATCGGACAGGTGCGTCAGGGCAACATGTATGGCGTGATCGCCGGTTATGCCTACGGTGTCACCCTCGAGAACATCACCGTCAGAAACTGCAAGATTACAGCCTTCGGCAAAGTCGGTGGCCTGATCGGCATCGCCTACCCGCTTGGCGGCAATAACATCCCCAAGTCGACAATCACCAACTGCAAGGTTGAGAATGTGGAGATTACATGCGGTTACGAAGGCGGCGGATACATCGGCCTGATCTACGAAAATCACGACGTTGAGTTCGTCGGCTGCACCGAGCCCACTGTAACGTTTAAGAAATATGACTCAGATCTCGAATACTATTACACCTACAGCGGCTCCGTGCTCCACACAGCCGAAAAAGATGGCCAGGGCTCCGTTATGCCCTCGACACTGCTTGATATGACAGGCGAGTTCTATGCCACCGCCACAAGCTCATGGGCTCACGTTCATTGCGGCAAGTGGTTCACTTTCCTGCCCGAAGCCTCTATCACCGAAAAAACCTGGCTCTCGTTCATGCTCACGCCCGAACGCCTCTGCTACGTAGGTTCATATCCCGTCAACACCCCTGCAACCGCCGCTTCGCTTTATCGTCCCTCGGCCTCAACCGTCACCAAGGGTCGCTGAAGTCGCTGCGACACACCTTTCTAACCAACAGAGACTGCCTGACTCCTCCTCAGGCAGTCTCTTTCTTTATATGGCACTCCGCATGGCGCCGCGGGCAAAAAACAGCGGGGAAACCGACCGGCTGGTCCGTTTCCCCGCGGGAATATGCAAAGTTATGAATTTCTTACATTTCGGTGGCTTCCACGTCCATCACTTCGGCAGCTTCCTCATAGATACCGTTGACATCGTTCTTCGAGCCTACAACAATGCGGTCATACTCGCGCAAGCCGGTTCCGGCAGGGATCAGCTTGCCGCAGATCACATTCTCCTTCATGCCCTCGAGCGAGTCGCTCTTGCCGTTGATGGCAGCCTCGTTGAGCACCTTGGTGGTCTCCTGGAAAGAGGCCGCCGAGATGAAGCTCGAGGTGTGGAGGGCCGCACGGGTGATACCCTGGAGAATCTGCTCCGATGTAGCCGGAACAGCATCGCGGGTTTCAATCACACGGAGGTCGCGGCGCTTCAGAGCCGAATTTTCGTCGCGGAGCTTGCGGGCAGTGATGATCTGGCCGGGACGCACGTTCTCCGAGTCGCCGGCGTCGGTCACAACCTTCTTGCCCCAGATGCGGTCGTTCTCGTCCATAAACGCACGCTTGTCAACAATCTGCTGCTGCAGGAAGTTGGTGTCGCCCGGATCGATAATGCTAACCTTGCGCATCATCTGGCGAACGATAACCTCAAAGTGCTTGTCGTTGATCTTCACACCCTGCATGCGATACACATCCTGAACTTCGTTCACGATATATTCCTGCACGGCGGTCGGACCCATGATGTTGAGGATGTCGGCAGGAGTGATCGCGCCGTCCGACAGCGGTGTGCCGGCACGCACGTAGTCGTTCTCCTGAACCAGGATCTGCTTCGAGGTGGGCACAAGATACTTCTTGACTTCGCCCAGTTTCGAGGTGACGGTGATCTCACGGTTGCCTCGCTTGAGCTTGCCGAAGTTAACCTCACCGTCGATTTCCGACACAATGGCGGGGTTCGACGGATTGCGGGCCTCAAACAGCTCGGTAACTCGGGGCAAACCACCGGTGATGTCACCTGCACCGCTGGTTGAACGCGGAATCTTGACAAGAATATCGCCAACCTTAACATCGGCCTTGTCATCGAAAATCAGGTGGGCACCCACAGGGAGGGCGTAGGTTTTGAGCACCTGGCCGTTAGCGTCGACAATGTTGGCCTCGGGAGCCTTGGCCTTGTCGCGGCTTTCGATAATGATCTTTTCCGACAATCCTGAGTGTTCCTCGGTCTCGTTGCGGTAAGTCACGTTCTCAACCAGGTTAACATATTCGATATGGCCACCCATTTCGCTGACGATAACGGCATTGAAGGGGTCCCATTCGCAG
>CAZKXM010000122.1:0-3096 GCA_964556785.1 uncultured Bacteroides sp.
AAAAAACTGAGGGTCGTTCGTTTCACAACGAACAGGGATTTATTTATCGAATGATAACTTTTTCGGATTTGCCACCGGAAACCTTCACGTAGATGCCGGGAGTGGTGGGCTCTGCCACGGCAATGCCCTGAATGGTGTACCATGCTGCGGGGCCTTCGGTAGCTGCTGCGGCAACGTCGTTGATGCCGGTCATCAGTTCGAGAGCGTCGCTGCCATGGACGATGGCGGCATTTTCGATTTCACCGCTGTTCTGGTTGATCACCAGACCTACGACAGAGATCTTGTTGAGGTCCTTGTTCATCATGTTAGCCAGTGGCACCACTGTTTTGTGCTTATATTCGCCGCCGCGGGTGACGGGGAAGGGAACGGTGCCCTTCTCGCCGGTGTAGGCGGTGATGTAGCGAGCCACATGGTCAAACATCACGTTGGCTGCGCTGGGCAGTTTTTCCCAGCCGCCCATCGGAGTGGAAGAACCGGAGTAGTAGTTTGACTGGCCGAAAGGACCGATGTTGTCCTCGAGCAGCACGTAGGCCACGCGATATTCGTCTTTCTGGTTATTGATGGCGAAGCGTGTTGTGCCCACCACTGTAAGTTCGTCTTTGTTCTCGTCGGTGAAGTATAGCTTGAAGTTGATGTCGGCGATGGCAGGCAGTTCGCGCATTTTCTTATATGCGTCCTGCACGGCCTCGATGCTTGCGATATTGTTACCGTATGCATCGATTCGGTTATAGCGGGCATTGGGGTAGCTCGGACATTTCAGCATGTGGTCGCCAAATCCGTGTTCATAGTCGATCTGAGCGTTTCCGCCGGGGTTAACCTGCATGGGGTCACCATTGTGTATGGCATATCCGATAAAGGAACCGTCAGAATATCTCTCGTTCATGTATGCGATAGCCGCAGTGCCGCGCGGACACCAGCCGCACCATGTACCGGTTCCTTCCTCAAATACCATTGTGCGCATGAATCCCTGAGTCGGATCGATAATGAAGATTGTGCCACCGAGGGTGTTGTCAGCGGGGTAGCTGTCATCAGCACCGCCGACCTTGCTCAGTGTCATGGTTACGGGCACCTCGGTGCCTTCCTCGGCTGCCAATGCCTTTGCCGAGACAGTACATGATTCGTTGTAGGCCAGACCACCATCGGGAATGGTCACAGAGATGGGATCCATCTTAGTGTTGCCTACGGTGCAGTCAATCGTGAAATTGTCAACAGTGTTCACGCCATGGTTGGTCACGCGGAAAGTGTATTCAAAGTCAGTGTTCAGGCCAGCCATTCGGGGCAGAGCCAGGCCGGTCATGGTCAGGTCATTGTTCGGGAGGTTTTCGCCCTCGATGATCAGGTGCATGCATACAGAGCCGTACATATCGGACCAGTCTTCCCAACGGCGCTCGCCGTCCACTTCATAGTTCACCCAGAATGAGCATTTCTGCATGTTGGGTTCCCTGTCAACGGGGAAAACGCCGTCATATTCCGTGGGGCGGATGACGGTGTAGCCGACGTATACGTCCTTGCCGGCGGGGATCTGGTAAGGAGTCTTCAGGGTTATGTCGTTCCAGGCGAAAGCGGTCTTGCTCAGTCGACCTCTCTGTGTGTATACGGGTTTGCCTTCGAAGATGTCGTTGCTGATGAATATGGTAGCATCAGTAACGTAGTTTTCGCGGGTCTGTCCGTTGAATCCGGAAGCGATCTTCACGCCTGTGATTTTGCAGCCCACGTATCGTTCGAGCCACTCTGCGGGGAGCTTTATTGCCGCCGAGTTTTCCACGTCGGTTCCGTTACCGGGTCTTAACACAGTCTGCGGGTTATAGCAGTAGTGGAAGTCGAGAGTCGTCACCTTGCCGTCAGCAGTGGGGGTGGCAGGCAGAATCTGCTGCATATCTGCGGGGTCGAGGCAGAAAGTAGCCGCTTCCTCGTTGTCGACGGGAAGGTATTCGACCTTTGCCGTCTGCTTGGTAACGGTTACATTGGCCGCCATGCTGATGGCGGCCAATGTTGAAAGTATAGAAAGAAGTGATTTCTTCATTTTTGTAGTCTGTAGTGTTTTGTGTTTTTGTTAAGGTCAGCTTATTTCACGAGTCGCTTGGAGACTTCGCTGCCATTGCGCTCGATGTATATGCCGGGTGTTGCATTTTGGGGATTAACCTTGATGCCACGGAGGTCATAGACTGCGCGAGTGCCGTTTGCGGCGTTGTTACCGAGGTTATCACCGGAGATTTCGTTGATACCGTTTTCACGTACGAGTTCGATAACCCAGAGCGAACCGGCATCATCTGAATTGTACTGGCATGCATTTCCGCCGGCGTTGTCGATATTGAGGCCGATTTCAGGGCTTGTGCGGTTAACCAGCGACACGGTGTTGAAGTTGAGGACGAATGCATAGAGTCCTGCTTCTGCGGGGTCGGAAGTCACTGTGATTTCCGAATCCAGCTGACCGAGGTACTCACCATTGTCGTTTACCAGGCGGTAACGTCCGTTGTTGTAGTATTCGAATGTCCAGGTTGCGGACTTTTCGTTGTCGGCAGTTATGTCAACGGTGTTTGCAAAGCCGTCGACAGCAGCGAGGTAAGGAGCCTTGTTGGCCTCAGCGCGGCGCACGTTTTTGATCTTCACGGCGCAGCCGTCGGGGTCTTCTTCAAGACGCCATTCCACTTCCTCGATCACGGAGGCTACATACGTCTCCATAGCAGGTATGGCATCGTAAGAGTCAGTGCCGAATTCGCTCATGGCGCAGCCGTTGAGGCGTTCGTAGGCGGGGTTGAGGATATCACGGCACCAGGGCTGAGCTGCGATTGCGCCTTCGATTCTGGGGAAGTTACGGACGAGCTGTTCCTGGAAGAGGCGTTCGTGGTCGATCTCGCCGGTCTTCTTGAATATCCAGGTCGTGATATCTTTTTCGGAGGCGGGCTTCATGTTGAGGCAGCCGACGAGGTTTTTCTCGATGCTGATGCAGCTGTTTCCTTCCGGGGGATAGCATGAAGAGATCTGACATGCTACTTCGTCTTCTTCAAGGCCTTCAACCTCTACGGGAATCAGATACCAGCGGTCATTGTAGCTTGCCCAGTGGTTCTCGGTGTCATCAAACATACAGGGGTTGCC
>CAZKXM010000122.1:3196-4433 GCA_964556785.1 uncultured Bacteroides sp.
CCGTTGTTGAGGATTACCTTCTTCTGGAGGGTCCACTGCGATCCGGCGTCGTCGTCGGCTGCGGCGACAAGAGAGCCATTGCCATTGTCAAGGTTCAGGGCCGAACGTCCGTTGCCGATAACGATATTTCCATCTTTGAGCACGAACGAGAGTTTTGTGGCCGAAGAAGCGCTCTTGGTGATGGCAATTTCCTGTCCGCTCTTCATTGTGCTGATGTAGTAACCTTCGAGGTTCTTGAGGTAGAAGTTTGAGGTACCTGCGGCTTCGATCATCCATACATCGGCATCGGAGGAAGCGGTAGAGGTTGTGGCGAACTTTCCGTCGACGGTTGTCAGCATCCAGCCGGCTTTCGAGCGAGAGGCTTCGCGTCGCACGTTGTTGAGGGTGAATGTGCTTCCGGGAGTCTTGCCTTCGGCGATCATGAGTCCCGGGAGTTTTGCGAGGAAGTCAGATGAGATCTTCTGCACTGCAGCGAGAGCCTCGTCGACAGTTTCATAATTGTCGTATCTGCAGTCATTGATTTCATTGACGGCAGCATCGATAGCCTTTCCGGCCCATGGCTGAGACTTTTTGTAGGCGTTGAGAGTCGAGACTGCGTTTTTGCGGCCTTCGAGGAAGGCGTTGAGTCCGGCATCGGAACCGGATTCGATGGTCCAGAAACCTGTCTTGACGTCGCGGCCTGGTTTAAAGTAGCTGAGGTCAATGTCAACGCCGGGGGTGATGCTCGGATCATTGATGAGCAGGTGAGCGCCGGGGGTTTCAAAGTACCAGCTCGTTATCTGGAAGCGACACTGATAGTCAAGGAAGAGGAGCACACCGAGATCTTCATAGCCATCGGCTACGATGAAAGTCAGGTATGATTTGCCATTGGAGGGGAGAGGTCCGCACATGGCGTGGCCAGCGTCACCCTGATGATACATTACGGTGCCCTGCTTGTTGACTACACGGAGCCAGTCGTTGGGACACACGGTCTGTTCGACGAAATACCACATGGCCATGTCGCTGACAGGCTGAGCCTCCATGAACGAAGAGGTGGGATATGCCGAAGCGATGTATTGATCGGGATTGGCCACGTTGCGGAACATGTAGTAGATGGGATCTGCTTTGGTCGAGATCTTAGGCATGTCGCACTGAGGGCCGTAGGCGCGGTTGAAGGTCCAGGAGGTTGCGTCGCAGAATTCGTCGTATGCCACCATGTTACCTTCTGCGTCAGTACCCATGTATTTGCCGTCGTCCA
>CAZKXM010000123.1:0-4302 GCA_964556785.1 uncultured Bacteroides sp.
GCCTGGATCGAGCTCTTCAATTCAGGCTTCGCCCCTCTGGAAATCTCGAAGGTGTATATCACCAACGACCGTCAGAACCCAAAAATGTATCCCGTGCCCCTGGGCGATGTGAACACCCGCATCCCCAAGCGCCAGCACGTGATCTTCTGGGCCGACGGAGATCCTACTCTCGGAACTTTCCACACCAACTTCGTCCTTGAACCCGGTGTGGAAAACTATATCGCCATCTACGATGCCGACGGAAAAACACTTATTGACGAAGTTGTGATTCCGGCCGACCTCCAGCCCAACACAACCTACGCCCGCAGCGTTGACGGTGCAGGCGTGTGGGAAGTAAGGGCAGCTTCAGGCGACAGTGATTATATAACACCATCTTCTAACAATGTCATCAAGGAGGGTAACTCCAAGGTTGACTTTTTCAAGGAGCGCGATGAGCGCGGCCTGGGTCTTACTGTTATGGCAATGTGTATCGTTTTCGGTGCTCTGCTGCTGCTGAGCATCTGTTTCTACATCATCAGCCGCTTCGGTGCTCGCACACAGCGCCGCAACAAGGCGATCGCTACGGGCGACAATGTGGCCAAAGCCACCGCCGCAGCCAATGGTGATTATCATGATTCGGGCGAGGAAATCGCAGCTATCGTGATGGCTCTCCACGAGCATCTTAATGTTCACGACCGCGAATCAACCGTCCTCACCCTCAACAAGGTTCGCAAGGCTTACTCGCCCTGGAACTCTAAAATCTACAGCATGCGCGAGCTTCCCAATCGCTCAAAACGTTAAAATCATCATCTCCCCATGAAGGAATATAAGTACAAAATCAACGGAACCAACTACACTGTTGCCGTAGGCGACATTGAAGATAATGTAGCAAATGTGGAGGTGAACGGCACCTCATATCGTGTGGAGCTTGACAAGGCCAAGCCCGTCACTGTTGTCAAGGCACCCCGCCCCTCGGCTGCTCCCCGCACTCCCGAAGGCGAGAAGGTGATCAGCAAGCCCGCTGCAGCAGCTGCCGGTGCAGGTGCTGTGAAGGCTCCGCTGCCCGGTGTGGTGCTTTCGATCAACGTCAAGGTTGGCGACACTGTCAGCGCTGCCGACACTGTTGTTGTGCTCGAGGCCATGAAGATGGAAAATGCCATCCATGCAGGCCGCGACGGAAAGGTCACCGAAATCCACGTGGCTAACGGCGACTCCGTTCTCGAAGGCGCTCCCCTGATCACAATCGCCTGAGAAATTCATTAAAACGCATTGTTTCAAATGACTTTCGGCGATTTCCTTAATCAAAACCTCGAGCAATTCTGGCAACTCACGGGCTTCTACAACTGCACGTGGGAGAATCTGGTGATGCTCGCTGTGGGTCTTTTCTTTGTGTGGCTTGCCATCAAGAAAGACTTCGAGCCGATGCTCCTTGTGCCCATCGGGTTCGGTATATTGATCGGCAACGTTCCATTCAACCCCACCGCCGGTCTCGAAATCGGTATATATGAGGAGGGATCGGTGCTCAACATCCTCTACAACGGTGTGAGCGCCGGATGGTATCCTCCGCTGATTTTCCTCGGTATCGGTGCGATGACCGACTTCTCGGCCCTGATCGCCAATCCGAAGCTCATGCTTATCGGTGCGGCTGCTCAGTTCGGTATTTTCGGTGCCTACATGGTTGCCCTTCTGCTCGGCTTCGACCCCGATCAGGCAGGTGCTATCGCCATCATCGGTGGTGCCGACGGCCCGACAGCCATCTTTATCTCGTCGAAGCTCGCTCCTAACCTCATGGGTGCCATCGCCGTGTCGGCTTACTCCTACATGGCTCTCGTTCCGGTGATCCAGCCGCCTATCATGCGTCTGTTCACAACCAAGAAGGAGCGACTGATAAAGATGAAGCCTGCACGTGCTGTGAGCCAGAACGAAAAGATCATCTTCCCGATCGTGGGCCTTCTGCTAACCTGCTTCGTGGTGCCCTCAGGCCTGCCGCTGCTGGGTATGCTGTTCTTCGGCAACCTTCTTCGTGAAAGCGGTGTCACAACCCGTCTGGCAAAAACCGCCAGCAATGCCCTTACCGATATCGTCACGATTCTGCTGGGCATGACAGTGGGTGCGTCGACACAGGCCTCGCAGTTCCTCACCGCGCAGACCATCGGCATCTTTGCCCTGGGCTTCATGGCGTTTATCATCGCTTCGTCGAGCGGTGTGCTGTTCGTGAAGTTCTTCAACCTCTTCCTGCCGCAGTCAAAGAAAATCAACCCGCTTATCGGTAATGCCGGAGTGTCGGCTGTGCCGATGTCGGCCCGAATTTCCAACAACCTCGGCCTGAAGTATGATCCCAACAACTATCTGCTCATGCACGCCATGGGCCCGAATGTTGCCGGTGTGATCGGATCGGCTGTGGCAGCCGGTGTGCTGCTGGGCTTCCTTGCCTGATATTCAGAAACAAACTCAATTCATCTATACGGATCGCGGCTTTTTAACAGTCGCGATCCTGTTTTTTTACCCTTTTGCCACGAACCCTTTGCGCCGGTGAGGCGTTATTGAAAAGGTGACACCGCGGGCATACGCTCCCGTCACCTCACAGGCAACAGTGTCGGAAAGATCAGACATTCAAGTTTAACCTATTCATCTAATTCCTAACTAATGATAACCAAGAAGGTTATAGACACACTATATAAGCAGTACAGCAAGCGACCCGACAGCCCCGACGAGCTGAACATCGCCCTGCTTTTCGGGGATGTTTTCGAAAACCACGGAATAGAGCTCAGCGAGAATGATCTGGTTGTAAATTCTATCGATCCTTCCTCACCCTTTCACAGAATTCCATTGAGCCACATCCATGAGATAGTGGAGTTTGGCGACGACATAGCCATTGTGCTTCATTCATCGATCATTTTCCTGAAAAAGGATGACAACCGCGTCAATATTCATGTCAAAGTGCCGCAGCTTTCTGCCATGGAGCGTCTGCGCAGCGCCATCGGAATCTGAAACGAACAGGTGTGATGCCCGATATTTCTCATAACATCATTTTTGACCGCGTTGAGCGGCTTGTAGGCCCCGAGGGGATTGATAAATTCGCCGATGCCAGCGTTATTGTGTTCGGCCTGGGCGGCGTAGGCAGCTGGACTGCTGAGGCACTGGCGCGCTCCGGTGTGGGTCATTTAACTTTGGTCGATGCCGACTGTGTGGCTGCCAGCAACATCAACCGTCAGCTCCCGGCGCTGACGTCGACCGTCGGAATCCCGAAGGTTGAGGTGATGGCCGAGCGCATCTGTCAGATCAATCCGGCTTGCTGCGTGACGCTGCGTTGCGAACGCTATACCGAGGCCACCGCTTCAACATTCCCTCTTGACGGTTACACGGCTGTGGTCGATGCGATCGACTCGGTTGCCGACAAGGCTGCCCTGATCCTGCATGCTACATCTTGCCCTCTGCCCACGCGCCTGTTCTCATCGATGGGCGCAGCCCTGAGGATGGAGCCCTGGCAGGTGAGGGTCGACGAATTCTGGCGCGTCAAAGGCGATGCTCTCGCCGCAGTGTTGCGCCGGCGCTTCCGTAAGTCGCAGGCCATGCCCCGGCGCAAATTCAAGTGCGTCTACTCGCCGGAGCAGGGTGCCAACCGCCGCAACGATGCCGACCCGTCGGGCGCCATGGATTTCGGCAAGGTGGCGGTCAATGGGGCAATGATGCCTGTCACGGCTACATTCGGAATGTTTCTGGCTGCGCTGACTGTTAATCACATCCTTGACCAGCCAGATGATTGAGGCAGCAAGGAAGCTGCTTCTCAGGATTTTCTCAAGCTACCTTTTTTGGCAGACTCCCGCCGACAATATGTCAGTCAGGGAGTCAGTTTTTTTAACGGAACCCCTGCGCAACCTTTTTGGCACATGTTTTGTTATAAAATTGATTGAAATCCGAAATCAAGTATAAATCAAAAAATATAAATCGTTAAAACTAATAACATTATGGGAAAAATCATAGGTATTGACCTTGGAACAACCAATTCCTGCGTCTCTGTGCTTGAAGGTAATGACCCCGTTGTTATCCCTAACAGCGAAGGCCGAAACACAACTCCTTCAATTGTAGCATTTGTCGATGGTGGCGAACGCAAGGTGGGCGACCCCGCAAAGCGTCAGGCCATCACCAATCCTAAACGTACAATTTACTCAATCAAGCGCTTCATGGGCGAAAAGTTTGAAGAAGTGGAGCGCGAAATCGAGCGAGTTCCTTATAAGGTTGTACGCGCCGCTAACGACACGCCCCGTGTCGACATCGACGGCCGCGAGTACACCCCCCAGGAGATCTCGGCAATGATTCTTC
>CAZKXM010000124.1:0-4185 GCA_964556785.1 uncultured Bacteroides sp.
AGGAAGCCGGTAAAAAGGTTATTACCGACGACGAGAAGGCAGCGCTGAAGGGTTATGGTTTTTCTGACCGTTTCCTCGCCGATTTCGCTGCCGCTCTCAACGAACCCGAACCAGCCGCCAACAACGACGCAGACAAACGTGCTGCTGTGATTGCTGGCCTGCTTGGACAGACAACCGAACAGTTACAGGCCAAAACCGACGAACTCGAAGCGCTGAAAGCGTCAAACAAAATCACCGCCGCCACGCTGGCAGCTCGTGAAACAGAAATCGCCGACCTCAAAGCGAAAGTAGCCACCCTCTCAGAAATGACCGAAACCGATCCCGGTGCCAGTGCCGGTCGTGCCGCAGATCCCGCAGCTCCGGCGTACAATATTCAAGACGAAGCACAGCTCGGCGGCCATCCCGGTGAGCTTTTCGCACTCGACCGCCCCTATAACATGCGCGCAAAGGCCGCCCTTCTGGCCCGCGAAGGCATGATGCTGGCAGTAAACGAGGCAAACCAGATGGACTACTCAAAACTCCGCGACGACCTCGGGGCGTTTTATCGTATTCCGTGGCGCGATCGCCTCCAGTCGTTCCTCGTCGAGCTCCCGACACTCGAAAAGATCTTTAAGCTCGAAAGCGGTTATCAGGATCTCGCAACCCTGATCAACATCTGGCTGGGTGAGTTTTCTCAGGCCGACAACACGCTTGGCAGCAAGTTCGACAACGTTACCAAGGGTAACTACGAGTTCGGCCACGAAACGCTCCGTATGTACGGCGTTATGTTTGCTCATCGTTTCCTCGATCTCCAGCAGATCGAAAAACTCTGGATCGGCTCGCTCAACCGCGAAGGCTCGAACCCCATCAAATGGTCGTTTATCGAGTATCTTCTTGTCGAAACCGCCAAAAAACTCCACAACGAACGCGAACTGCGTCGCGTGAACGGTGTCCGCAAAAACCCCGATCCCAACAAGCCCGGCCGCGCAATGGATGCCTCCGATGGTCTTTACGAGTATATCCGTAAGAAAGTTGAAGGCCATATCGACTTCACGCCCGACGGTGGTACAACCGGAAAGACGGTTTACCAAATCAAACCGTTTGCACTCCCTCACATCACCCCGGCCAACATCGGCGAAGTGTTCTACCTCGGTACATCGATGATCCCCTCAGTGTTCCGCGACACCGGCAAGGTGGTTCTTTATGTTCCCTCGTACATGATTCCGTGGTATCACAAGTACAACGAAACCAAGTACGGCCAAAACACCGACTACAAGGCAAACATCCCGTACGTCAAGGAGTTCCCCGGCGTCCGTATCGAGGCCATCCCCAACGCCGACAATCACGGCCGTATTATCTGGACTATCGACGGCAATATCGGTCTTTACGAACAGAAGGCCGGCGAAATGCTTAATTTCCAGATAGAGCAGGAAGACTGGAGCCTGAAAGTGTGGTCGAACTGGAAGGAAGGTCTTGCCGCTCTGGCTGTTGGCTACAAGTACACCGATCCCTCCGAAATGGACGGCAGCCGCCAGATGATCTGGTGTAACGACTACGATCGTCCCGACAACTTCTTTATCGATGGCCCTGATGGCGCCAATCCTGACGCTACCGTTCACACCTCAATCCAGATGCCCGCCGGCGAGTTCGAGATTACCGACATCGAAAACGCTCCTGTCGGTAAGGTTATTTCGATCAAGTGTACCGCGGCCGACTCAATCGAGATCAAGAAAAGCGGCAATTTCTCGCTCCTTTCTGAAGCATGGAACCCGTCGAAGGGCGATGTGATCAAGCTGATGAAGCGCGCTGATGGCAAATACATCGAAATTTCGCGTATTGACTCCAGCTCCGACTCGTTCCAGTTTGACAACGACGCAACCGAACTCAATGTAGCCGGTGCAACCGTATTCGTTACCGGTGCCAACACCAAAGCAACCGCCATCACTTCAATCATCGGTGCTGTTGTAGGTACTGTTTACACGATCTACGGTGCGGGCAATGCCAACGCTTCAACCATCGCCAACTCCGGCAATTTCGTATTGACCTCCGCAATGACCCTCAAATCGGGCTCGTTTATCAAGCTCGTAGCAGCCGACGACGGCAAATTCTACGAGATTGCCCGCGGTTAACCTCCCTGACTCGGCGCCGGGAAGCCATAACCGGTCCACCCGGCGCCGTTCATATCTCACATAGTTATTCACATAGTAATTTTTTTCGCTATGACATATATTAAACAATCCGTTCCCCGCGCAACCGGTAACCCCGGCATCGGAATCCAGCCGCGCGACTCGATTACACTTCTCGACGTCGAAGACATTCTCTACATGCCCCCCACCGACGACAAGGGTGTGGTGATTGTCGAAGACATCATCATGAAACCCAACGCATACGGGATCGCAATCTATATGACCCCCGGAACCGTTGAACTCACCAGCGCAGCCGAAGGCGATACCGACAAAATCGGTTTCAAGCCCTCGGTTAAAGGCGAGCACCCGGGCAACGAACAGGAAGCCCGCGAGTTTAAGGTGAACAGTATCAACCGCAAGTTTATTGTGATCGTTCGCTACTGTTCTGGCAAACCCGCCGACCTGATCGGCTCGATCTGCAACCCCTGTAAACTTACGCCCTCATATACCGGCAATAACGAAGGTAATACCAACGAATTCACTTTCGAGCAGGTCATGAAGGGCGACGATATTAAGATCTACAAGGGCAACATCCCCACCGAACAGCCCGTCGCCGTTCTCGAGTCAGGAGTTAAAACCGTTCCGTTCACTGCAGAGGGCCAGTACCAGCTCGCCAGCGGCGCGGCCGTTATCGATGAAATCGAAGGGGGTAGCCACGGCGCATTGATCACTCTTGTAGGTTGCACCGGCACATCGCCCACCGTAACCTCAACCCCTGGTAAGATCCTACTGCGCGACGGCAAGGTATTTACCGCGTCAGAAGGCTCTCAGCTCACCCTCCGCGCCTATTCCATCGGCTCGGGCGAAGTTGTATGGATCGAACAGAGCCGTTTCGAAGCAATTTGACAACTTCTCTAAAAATAAAAAAGGGCTGTGGCAAAATTGGCGCAGCTCTTTTTTTATTATATTGAAACTTTTTGCCATGAAAATTTGTATTATATTGAAACTTTTTGTAACTTCGTGGCATGATAAGACTCATTACGACATACGGAGATTATTTCGATGAGTTCATGAGAACTCTTGACGATAAGACGAAAGAAAAAATCCAACAGGGTCTACTTCTTCTTGCCACCCAAGAAAGACTATCGGCGAAGTTTGTGAAATCCATTAGAGATGGATTGTTTGAATTACGAACGTTATGGAATGGGAATATATATCGAGTGTTTTTTATTTTTGATGACGGAAAAGTCGTCGTATTATTCAACGGGTTCCAGAAGAAGACACAAAAAACGCCCGAGAGAGAGATTTATAAAGCATTGAGAATTAAAGCAGATTATTATGAAAGCAAAAAATAATGTCATCAGAGACTATACGCCTATATTAGAAGCGAAATTCGGAAAAATCGGCTCTCCCGAATGGGAAAAATCAATTGAAGAAGCTGAGAATTTTTATACCGGTCAAATGCTTCGTGATACCCGTCGCGAGGCCCGAATGACCCAGGGTGAGCTGGCCGAGAAACTTCATGTCACTAAATCCTATATTTCCAGGATCGAAAATGGGCTGATCACACCGAGCGTCACAGTATTTTACCGCATTATCGAGGCCCTCGGGATGCGCGTCGAGATCGTTAAACCGATCTGTTGATTATCATTTACCTGATTATAACCCCGGCGGTCTATCCTCCGGGGTTGTTTTGTGTCCTTCTGCTTGGTAATTACCGTGCGTAACTTTGAAAGTGTAATAATAAAGCCTATGTATACCGAGCAGAAAAAAGAAACAGCCTCCAGCGCTTTGCGAAGCAAAGAAATTACAACATACCTTTGTGGCCCCCGTGACTATGCCGAAGGTGTCGCTTTATATCAACGTTACGGCGTTAACCGCATGTTATTACGCCGTTTCCAGTATGATGAAACCGAGACGACCCGCGAAATCCTTTTCGACGAGCTCCGCAAGATCGCCGGACTGTCCGACCTTGAATACGCACGTTTGCCGCGACGAGCAGCAAAGGCCACACCCACACTCTCAATACCGGCGAGCACTCAAAAGGGAAACGCCACCCAAGAACCCGACGAGGCGTTAA
>CAZKXM010000125.1:0-4156 GCA_964556785.1 uncultured Bacteroides sp.
CCTTCAGCGCGCGCTGATCAACAGGTAGGGGAGAGTCGCCGGCGGTCCACCCTTCGCCATAGACGAAAATCGAAGGATTGACCTCCTTGAGGGCTGCGGCAACCTGATTCATGGTTTCGACATCGTGGATTGCCATCAGGTCGAAGCGGAAGCCGTCGATATGATATTCGTCGGCCCAGTATTTCACCGAGTTTATGATATAATCGCGCATCTGCTGGCGTTCCGAGGCTGTTTCGTTTCCGCAGCCCGAGGCATTGCTCCATGATCCGTCGGGACGCTGACGGTAATAATAGCCGGGAGCTGTGAGGTTGAAATTTGAATTGTCGGTAAGCCCGGTGTGATTATAAACCACATCCATCACCACACCGATTCCGGCATCGTGGAGCGCCTTCACCATCTGCTTCATCTCCCTTACGCGGGCAGAAGGGTCGGCGGGATTGGTGGAGTAAGACCCCTCTGGGGCATTGTAGTTCAGAGGATCATAGCCCCAGTTGTATTGCGGAGTGGCAAGGTTTGATTCGTCGACCGTGTAATAGTCATACGACGGGAGGATGTGCACGTGTGTAACCCCGAGTTCCTTCAGGTGGTCGATACCTGTTGAAAGGCCGTCGGGCGACTTGGTTCCCTGCTCTGTCAGAGCCAGAAACTTTCCTTTGTTGACAATGCCTGAAGTGGGGCTCACCGAGAAATCGCGGTGGTGCATCTCATAGATCACAGCGTCGGTGATATGTTTTGTTTCAGGGCCGCGATCGGTTTCCCAGCCCTCGGGATCGGTGGCCTTGAAGTCAATTATGGCAGCGCGGCGACCATTTGTTCCGACAGCTTTCGCCCACACACCTGGAGTTTCGTCGAGCCATTTCCCGTCGATGTTGACGCGGAAGGTGTAGAAACGTCCGTAGAGCTGCCCTGGCAGAGAAGCAACCCATGTTCCGTTGTCGGCGCGCTGCATGCTGACTGTCTGCAGCGGATCGGAGTTACGGTCGGTGGGATAGATACGCACTTCGGCTTCCGACGCCGTCGGAGCCCACAGACGGAAATTTGTCGCGTCGGGCGTGACGCTCAGTTCGAGGTCGGAGCCATTGTAGGTCGGCAGGTTGGCAAAATCAGTTTCCATGGGGGCTGCGCAGGCTGACGGTGCTGTCGCAAAAGCGCCGGCTGCAATCATGCCGGCGAGAAATGAGTGAAATTTCATCGAATTAAAGTCGACTGTTTTTGGGTGTAAGTATGATGTAAAAGAGGGTTAGTTACTTGACAAGTACACGCTTCGACCATCGAGCGGTCTTGACGATATAGTATCCGGCCGGCAGCTCTACCGTCACGGCAGAACCCGGAGCCACATACAGATCTTTCACCATCTGGCCCGTGATTGAGAAAATCATGAAACGCTGCGGGGTGTCAAGGTCGGCCGATGCCGACACTTCAATAGCCCCGTGGAGCGCTTTTACCTCGAGTTCCTGCACATCGCCAACGGTAGCCTCGATGCGGGGGCTTCCCGCAGCCGCTGCCATCGCCGATGCCGGGATGATGAAAAGAAGGGATAATATGAGTAGAAGTTTCTTCATTGGCTACGTATTGATATATCTAATTCATACAAAGATAACAAATTTACCTGACACCGGCAACCTCTTTTAAGATTTTTTAGACAAGAATTTTCAGATTCCCTATCGTTAACATTTCTTGTGAGACAGGCTCTTAGGCTGGTTTGGGAAAATTTTGTAAATTTGCGCCTGAATTTACAATGTAGAGGCATGGATATAGCCAAAGTCAATCTTGATCTGCTCTTTGAAACAAGCTGGGAAGTCTGCAACAAAGTTGGAGGTATCTACACTGTTCTGTCAACTAAAGCCAAAACACTCAATAAATTATATGGCGACAAGGTGATATTCATCGGCCCCGACCTATGGGACGATGAGCACCCGAGTCCGTGGTTTGTGCCCGCACCCCGTCTGATGGCCGATTGGGTCAGGCAGGCATCATTGCCTATGGGTGTGAGTGTGAGGGTAGGGCGCTGGAATGTTCCCGGTAACCCTATAGCTGTCCTTGTGAAGTTTACCGGCATGTATGCCGTCAAGGATCAGTTTTACGGCGAGATGTGGAGCCGTTTCGGGGTCGACTCGCTTCATGCCTACGGCGATTACGATGAAGGATGCGCATTTGCTCATGCTGCCGGCATCGTGATAAAAAGCATCTGCGATTTTCGTGGTATAGAAGGCAAGCGAGTGGTGGCTCATTTCGACGAATGGACCACTGCCATGGGGCTTCTTTACGTAAAATGGCAACTGCCGTCGGTGGCCACCGTCTTTACAACCCACGCCACCTGCATTGGCCGCAGCATTTGCGGCAACAGAAAGCCACTCTACGACTATCTCAAGGGCTACAACGGCGATCAGATGGCACGCGAGCTCAATATGGAGTCGAAACATTCGCTCGAGAAAGCTGCGGCTCATCAGGCCGACTGTTTCACCACCGTGAGCGACATCACCGCGCGTGAGTGTGAACAGCTGCTCGAAATCAAGCCTGCGGTTGTAACCCCTAATGGATTTGAAGGCGATTTCGTGCCTTCGGAATCAAAGTTTGCCGCTGCGCGTTCTGCCGCCCGCTCATCGCTGCAGAACGTAGCGAATGCCTTGACAGGCAAGAGCTATGGCGAGTCCACTTTCATTGTGGTTACGTCAGGCCGCTGTGAGTATCGCAACAAAGGTCTCGACCTGTTTATCGACTCGATGACCCGCCTGTCGGAGCTCAAGCCGGGCGCAAAGGTGCTGGCGTTTGTAATGGTTCCGGCATGGAGCAAGTGTGAGCGCGCCGACCTGCGCAAGCGTATCGGCAAGCAGCAGCGCACCCCGCTGCCCGATGCTGTGGTGACCCACGAACTCTACGAGCCCGATCACGACGCCGTCTACAGCCGCCTGCGCGGGCTGGGAATTGACAATACGGGCCACACAAGGGTCGATATGATCTATGTGCCATGCTATCTTAACGGCGACGACGGCATTTTCAACCGCGATTATTACGATCTGATCATCGGCGCCGACGCAACCGTCTTCCCGAGTTACTATGAGCCCTGGGGTTACACACCGCTGGAAAGCGTGGCATTCGGGGTGCCCACGGTCACAACATCGCTCAGCGGCTTCGGACAATGGATTCTCAAGTCGTTCGACAACCAGTTTGCCGCCTGCGGTGTTAATGTTATTGATCGGGGCGACTCCAACTATCATGAAGTTGTCGATGCTATTGCCCGCTCAGTGAAGTTCCTCACCGTCAGCGATGAAACGCAGCGTGCCGAAATAGCATTGGCCGCGCGCAACACCGCTGAAGCCGCCGCGTGGCAATACTTCATGGCTTTCTACGTTGAAGCTTATGACATTGCCCTTGCCCGGGCCGGCGAACGGTCGGGCCAATGCGACAACTGATTTTTTAAGAACTGAATAAAATTATTTCCAATAGATCTACAATATGAAATTACCTGTCAGCAACTCAAACGCACCGGTGCTTCGTGACATCACCGTTCATGCGCATCTGCCTGAGAAGCTAAAAAATCTTGAAGAACTCGCCAAAAACCTCTGGTGGGTCTGGAACAGCAGCGGAAAGACCCTCTTCCGCGATCTCGATCCGGAACTCTGGCGTGCCACCGGCGAAAATCCCGTAATGGTGCTTCACCGCATCAGCTCCGACCGTCTAGAGGAGATCAGCAACAGCGTCGAGTGGATGGACCGCATCAAGGGCGTGTATGATGAATTCCGCGCCTACATGGCCAAGCCCATGCGCAGCGATGTTCCCTCGGTTAGCTATTTCTCAATGGAATATGGCCTCTGCTCCTGCCTGAAAATCTATTCAGGCGGTTTGGGCGTGCTCGCCGGCGACTATATCAAGGAGGCGAGCGACAGCTGTGTCGACATGACAGCAGTAGGTTTCCTTTACCGTTACGGATATTTCGCTCAGTCGCTCTCTGTCGACGGCCAGCAGGTTGCCAACTATGAGCCTCAGAATTTCGAGGAACTCCCCATCGAGCAAGTGCTCGACACCGAGGGCAAGCCTATGATTCTCGAGGTTCCCTATCCCGGTCGCACTGTCTACAGCCACATCTGGCGTGTCAATGTGGGCCGCATGAAGCTCTATCTGCTCGACACCGACTTCGACATGAACAGTGAGTTTG
>CAZKXM010000126.1:0-4123 GCA_964556785.1 uncultured Bacteroides sp.
ACATTTGATTAAAAATTGACTATCGACGGGCGTAAGTAATTCGTTGATAATCTGGCATATAAGCAAAAAACTCGACCTTAGTCGAGTTTTTTCGTGGTGCCACCAGGAATCGAACCGGGGACACAAGGATTTTCAGTCCTTTGCTCTACCAACTGAGCTATGGCACCTTGCTGTTTTGCGTTGCAAAGGTAGGGGGATTTTTTGAGTTGTGCAAGCGTTTGAGTGTATTTTTTTGAGAAAAATTACTGAGCGGGCTTAAATGGTTGCATTTCAGATGGGAAAGAGTGGGAATTTTGTTAATTTTGCGGCGATGAGTTCGAATCCATGGCGCGACTACGCTGCCTTTCTGGCCGACTTTTTCCCGTGGAAGATGCAAAAAATTGCTGTGAACGCGGGGTTTTCGTGCCCTAACCGCGACGGAACGGTTGGGCGCGGCGGGTGTATTTACTGCACCAACCGGTCGTTCAGTCCTGACTACTGCAGCGGCAATACTGATGTAAGGGTGCAGCTCGAGAGCGGCAAGGCGTTCTTCAGCCGAAAGTATCCATCCATGCGCTATCTCGCCTATTTTCAGGCCTATACATCAACCCACTCTACATCTGTCGATGAGCTGATGGATCTTTATGAGCAGGCTTTGAGTGTTGAGGATGTGGAGGGGCTGGTGATAGCGACCCGGCCCGACTGTGTGCCCGACGAGCTTCTTGACAGGCTCGCTTCGCTCCCCGGGAGGGTGATTATGGAATTCGGGGCTGAAACTTCTCACAATAAAACGCTGGAGCGGATAAACCGCTGCCACACATGGGAATGCACAGCCGACGCCGTGTTGCGGACAACGGAACGCGGCATTCCGGTGGGACTGCATCTTATCAACGGCCTGCCGGGCGAGACTTTGGAAATGATGCTTGAAACTGTTGACCGGGTCAACTCTATGCCGGTGAGCACAGTAAAGTTTCACCATCTGCAGGTGTTGAAGGGCACGCGGCTTTCGCGCGAGATGCCTACCGACATGGTTAGCTTCACCCCGGAAAGCTACGCCCGGCTGTGCGCACGGATCGTGACCCGGCTGCGGGGCGACATCGCCATTGACCGATTCCTCGCCCAGGCGCCGGCTGAAATGGTGATTTCGCCGCGGTGGGGCTTGAAAAACTATCAGTTCGTCGAGATGGTCAGGAAACTCGTCGACAAAAGTTCCTGAACGCCTGCATGGTGCCGCTGACGGTCATGATATCGCCTTCGCTAACCCGCTGGGAAGGGTCGCTCAGGTCAATCATGCGTGCTTTGGTAACGGCCATTCCGATCATGTTGGTGAGCTCGACATTGCGGCTCACCCCAATGAGGGTCAGCTGATAGTCTTTCTCAAGATGGAGCTCGGAGTAATCGATCCCCTCGAAAAACTTTGGCACACCGAAACGGAACACATAAGTATCGGCAGCCATGCGGAGAGTCTCCACGCGGCTACCCATAACGATTTCGCCCACAAAATCTTGCGCGGCACGCTGCTCGGGAGTGAGGATGCGGTCAACATGAAATCCCTCGAGCACAGCTTCATGGAGCGGGTCGGAGGCGCGCGCGAAGATGTGCTTCACGCCCATTTTTTTCAGTAGCGCCACGGTGCGCACGCTGGCCCCGAAGTCTTCACCGATGGCCACAATAACCACGTCGACACTCGTGAGCGGCAGCATGGCAAGCGCCGCCTCGTCGAGCGAGTCGAGAATATAGGCAGTTGAAATCGAGTCCTTGATGCTCTCGACGATCGAGGAGCTACGGTCGGCGCCGATCACCTCGTGACCGAGCTTAGTGAGGTCGATGGCGAGGTTTGAGCCGTAGATTCCGAGTCCGATGATGATATAGCGCATGATTTTGTCAATTGATTATGATATTGTCAGTTGGATAATGAACGAGGGCCTTGCTGCTGCGGCCGGTGAGGCCCGACATAAGCGATATCAACCCTACCCGGCCAAAAAGCATGGCGGTACAGAGGGTAACTTTGGCAGCCACACCCAGATGCGATGTAATGCCGAGCGATGACCCGACGGTGAACAATGCCGACAGGGTTTCAAACACCACATCGCGGGCCGGAAGCGCAGGCTCGAGAATGAGCATCACAAACACGTAGACCGTGAACGATAGAATCGACACAGCCACAACAGCATTTGCCCTTCTGATCGACCCGACAGAGATGGTGCGGTGAAAAGCCGTTACACGTTCCCGCCCCGTGACGATAGCCCGGAGATTGAGACAGATGGTGGCCAGGGTGTTGACCTTCACGCCTCCTGCGGTTGACTGAGCGCCACCGCCTACCCACATCAGAAACATCACCATGATGAGGGTAACGCTAAGAAAATTTGCCGGATTAACCGACGAGAATCCCGCCGAACGCGGAGTGACCGAGTTAAACACCGACTGGCTGATCCGCTGCCACTGCGACATACCCTCAAGAGTGTTGTCGGCCTCAAGAAAATAGAAACCGACAGCGCCTGCGATCAGAAGCAGCGCGAAGGTGACCAGCACCACCTTGGTGTTCATGTCAAACAAATGAAACACGGGCCTCCCCTGCCCTGCGCTATGGCCGTGGCTAAACACCCGGCGCAGCTTCTCTACAAGGGCTGTACGGAAATTGGCCAGAATCGGGAATCCCACGGCACCAGCCACGATAATCACACTCATAACCCAGTAAATCGCCTGATTTCCTTCAAGCAGCACCGGGTTGGCCATCCCGTCGGGCAGGTTGGAGAATCCGGCATTGCAGAATGCCGAAACAGAGTGAAAAGCCGCGAAAACAATTTTCTGCTCCACATCCATCCCCAGTTCAGGCGGGACGGTGAAGAATAGCGCCACAGCTCCTGCAGCCTCGATAGCCACGGTAAAGAGCAGGATATAGAGCATTGTCGGAAAGAGCGAGCTCATCGACTTTGAATAGACAACGTCGCGCATGAGCAGCTGGCTGAAAATCGACTGCGTGCCCGAAAAGAACATTGCAAAAAAGCATGTGAACGTCACCACTCCCAGCGCGCCGATCTCAATCAGGCAGGCCAGCACAGTCAGGCCTAAGGGAGTAAACGTCACCGAAACGTCAACCGGAGTCAGTCCGGTTATGCAGACGGCACTGGTCGACACAAAAAGCGAATCGACAAACGATATCCCCGCCGTGGTGCATTTAGGTAGCATCAGCACAACCGCCCCGATGAAAATAAAAATCATGAAGCTGATTGTGAGCAGCAGCAACGGATTTGTGCGCTTTCCCGGCAGCCGCATAGCCGCATAGCAAACCACCATAGCCGCATAAAGCCCCAGAACGGCATAGAGCGCAACCTTCGAGTAGACTATCGCTTCCAGCCACGGGATCAATGGATGCGACGGCCGCGGAACAACAAGTGTCACCAGCGAGATCAGCAGGAATCCGTCGGCAATCTTGGCAAACAGGTCGTGTTCACGCATATAGCGCTCAAAAAAGAACACCAGATTGAAGATCAGATTAACCAGAAACGTGATCTGGCATCCTCTGATCACACGAACAAGCAGCCTGTAGTCACGGTCAAAATGATCGAACCCGATGTAGACCACCATCGCCACCACACAAACGACACCGGCAGCCACCGTGATCCAGTCGAGCACCGACGACACAGGATTTAGCACCGATGCAAACCGATGTGAAAAACGGGTGAGGGCGCGCATAACCCTGCGACGCGTGAAGCTGAGCTTGCTGAAGAAACGTGAGTTCACGAATTTATAACATCGCCGGGCCGCTGAAAGTTGGAGTCAGGCATCAGAAACATCACCGCCCGAAACGCAACAAGAGCCGGAATCTGTTGCAGATCCGGCCCTCGTTCAGAATATTTTGGGTAATTAAATGCTTCGGAACAATTACATCATGCCGCCCATTCCGCCCATTTCGGCAGCGGGCATTGCAGGAGCAGGATTATCTTCCTTCTTGTCGGCGATCACACACTCGGTTGTGAGGAACATTCCGGCAATCGAAGCGGCATTCTCAAGCGCAACGCGGGTAACCTTCGCAGGATCGATCACACCGGCAGCCATCAGATTCTCATAAGTGTCGGTACGGGCATTGTAGCCGAAGTCGGCATTACCTTCCTTCACTTTCTGAACAACGACAGCGCCCTCG
>CAZKXM010000127.1:0-4117 GCA_964556785.1 uncultured Bacteroides sp.
GCAATACGGCCGGGGTCGCCGTTCTTGAGCCCGAGATATTCCTGAGGCACATAGATCGAAAGCAACATCGCCAGAGTGGCGCCCATCGATATGAGAGCAAAGGTGCGTATGCCGGCCATCTGTCCCTTGCGCTTGCGCTCGAGGCCCACGGCGCTGCCGAGGATCAGGCTCAGCACAAGCCTGAAGGTTGCCGATGTTGTCGACACCTCGGTAGCGGTGACGCAACTCACAAAATCCTGAAACGACTCGGCTATCATTTCTGCAGGGTGAATCGGCGTGAGGTGAGACGGTAGCCGTCGGCAAAGAGCTCTACGGTGTAGTCGCCCGGCGTCAGGGTTGTGTTGACATCCCAATAGATAGTGACACCGGGAATCTCATCGCCGGCATATTCAACGCTCTTTTTTGCCGAGCAGGCCACCGAGCCGCCGTCCATGGCGAAACTGCCGCCGTGGCCCAGGAGCTGGCCCTCGGGGTTGACAAGGCGCAGATAGATGGTCTTGTTGCCGACGGGTGTTGAATTGTTTTGCGGAATGGTGAAGCTCACCTTGAGCTGCGAGGCCTTGGTGACATTCTTCTCAACTTTGCCGTTCTTTTTGAGAGGAGTGAGGCTCACGCCGGTCACATTGAGCTTCTCGGCGAGTGTCATTCGCTCCGAGAGGGCATCGGCACGCCTCGTCTCCTCGCTCACACGCGTGGATAGCTGCTCGTTGGCCGCGCGTATTTCCTTATTTTCAGCCCTCAGGCCCGCATTCTCACGCGAGAGCGAGTCAATCTGGCCGATATAGTGCTTCAGGAGGTTTTTCAGTGTCGAGATCTCGTTCTGAAGCTGAGCTATGCGCTCACGGCTCTTAACCTTCTCGCTGCGCAGCTCCTGCATCAGCTTCTCCACCTTATTCTTAGCCGCTGTATATTTGGCATAGATCGTGTCGTTGGTGAGCTGCTGCGCCTGAATCTCATAGTGCTGGAATTCGGCGTTGACAGCCTCAAACTCCTGAGTGAGCTGAAGTTGCTCGTTGGCGAGCTGGAGCTGTTCGTTGGCCACACGCGCCTCCTCCATCTCGCGCGAGAGCGTGGTGGTGCGCATAAGGCTGACTACAACCACAATAACCAGCATTACCGCCAAAGCAGCAGCTATCCACAATAAGGGCGATTTCTTGTTCATACTCTGTGTATTGGTTCCAATTTGCAAAAATAGGAATTTTTTCCGAAACTAAGCCCGCAGCCCGCCTTCGGGCCCCTGACTCAGTCCCGCTTAATGAATTTCTTTCCTTTGACAATGTAGACACCGCCCGGCAGATTGGATGGACCGGAAAGAGAGCGGCACCGCCCTGAAAGGTCGAAAACTCGCTCATCTTCGGGCCGGTCTGCTGAACCGGCAACCACATCTGTAATCCCGGCCGACTCTATCGCCGACTTTGACAACAGAAACCTCAGGGGCATCTTGACCCGCTGCTGCCAGTACCATTCATTGTGTCCGGCACCCTTGGCGTCGTAGACAGAGAGCCGGCTGTTCTCCTCGGTGTAACCGTTGTCGCGCGCTATTTCCCGGGCAATGACCTCATATTTAAGATAGCCCGCGTCCCAATCCTTCGTGCCCTGATCCATGTAAAGCCTGTGGTTTCCGTCAGACGGCAGGTGTTCGCCCAGATACTGCAGAATCGCGCGGGCACACACCTCATCATCGTTCATCGTATAGTCGGCGTTAAGAC
This sequence comes from uncultured Bacteroides sp., assembly GCA_964556785.1. Lineage (GTDB taxonomy): Bacteria > Bacteroidota > Bacteroidia > Bacteroidales > Muribaculaceae > CAG-1031. Next base: position 1,710 of record CAZKXM010000127.1, read on the forward strand.
TGAGCGAACCTATCCAATGCGTTGACAGGCAGGCAGCCGCGCCGAAAACATCGGGATACTCACACATCAGGTAGACCGACGCGAGCGCTCCCATGCTCGAGCCCATGGCGAAAGTGGTGGAAACTCCGGGGGCTGTGTTAAACATATTGTCAACCAACGGCTTGAGCTCCTTCACCACAAAAGCGGCCTCCTCATCTCCCAAGAAATTGTCGTCGCAGGTGTCGTAAACAAACGTGTCGTCCTTCCTGTCAGGCGAAATATAGTCGAGCGCTTTCTCAGGGAAATAGTCGTTGGGGCGCAACCCTTCCGCTCCACGGTTGTTGATCCCCACAACGATCGGCATAACGAAATCATTTTCGGCAGCCAGTTGCGAACATGCCTTGTCGACACCCCACGGCACTCCGGCAAACGTAAACGTCGCGTCAAACAGATTCTGTCCGTCGTGGGCGTAGACAACAGGATACGCCGTGTCAGCCTCGCTATCATAACCGGCCGGGGTCCACACGTCGACAATCACTCTCCCGCCGAGGTTTTCCGAGTTCACGGCAATCCGCGTTATGCTGCCGTAAGCAGAAACCGGTGAAGGCGAAGTTATAATCTCGTAATCAGGCAAATCAGCCGAAGCATACACGCAGGCTGCCAGAGCGGCCAGCATGGTTGAAATTCTCCTAAAGGTCATGATCAGAAAAATTGAGATTAACAAAACTACCAATTTTTGCGACGCGAAGGCATCACCAAATCCATTTTTCAGTCGGGTCTGATGCCGATTTAGATTTTTTTAGTAACTTTGCACTTAGCCTTAAGGGGGCCAAGCTCCCTGAGGCTATCAACCTTCGGAAACACACACTCCACTGCGTCTGATGAGCTCCGGATTCCATTCTGTTTCAGAGCCAACAGTCAGTCTCTCCTTCTCAGCCGGCGGCAACAAGGCCGTCAGGGAAGATAAGAATTGCTGATCGCAGACAGTTGTTTTCGCAGGCATCACACAGGTCAAATAATGGAGCATCAGAAAGATAACAGCATGTCTTTTCTGAATTTTGCGGAACAGATTTATCGCTCCGCCGAGCCGCGCACGCTCAAAGCCTACGCTTTGGAAGCATTTCTTGCGGCTGTCAGGCGTGAGGAGATTTCGCAGATTGATTCTGCCGCCATCCGGCTTTGCATAGCCTCCATGATTTTAAGCGGCCGAAAAGTGTCGACCTGCAAAAGATATTTCGGCAAGATCCACTCGATATATCTCGACTGGGCCGCGTCGGGTCAGCCCGATCCCTTTGCAGCGGTGCTTCCGCAGTTCGGTGCCCTGCAGCCGGGCAGCCATGCCGAGGTCAGCGCCAACCTGCGCCGCCTTCCTGCGATCATCGACAGCTATGAGCTTACAGATGGTGGCCACACTGTTGCATCGGTGTTCCTCTATCTCTTCTTCAACCCCGCCGCCACACTGGGCGATGCCGCAACCCTCACCTTTGACAGCGCACCGGCTTTCTGCCCGCAGATAACCGACATTGTCAGCTCGGCCGATTCATCACACGGCCGAAAATATGTCTTTCCCCTCAAACAGGGCAAGTCGCGCCCCCATGAAATCGCCCGGCAGCTCACATCGCAGCTGCAGGCCATGCTCACGGCTGCGGGGATGCGGTTTGCCGACGGGTTTTCGCGCACGTCAATCACGGCGCTGTGGGTTGCCGCAGCGTTCAGGTGCGGCATCACGGTGAGCAATATCCGCGGCTGCATCGGCTCCGTCCCTCAGGAGTTTCCCGTGCTCTCCATTATCGGAAAACCGGCCCTCACCCCTGCCGGGAGCCAGCAGATCTGTCGCCGCGTGGCCAATTCGGTAAGCGACCCGACAATGTATTGGTTTGCGATGAAGCTGCGCCACGGCGTCACCGTGGCCGATATCCGCAGCCGCATTGCCGCCAAACTTCCCGGGCGCCTCGAATCGATGAACCTGTTTTATCCCACGCGTGCCATCGTTGCCACCCGCTCGGGGCGCCGCACGGTCAGTGAAGTTCCCCTGCTCCCCTCGGTTCTGTTCTTCACAAGCCGTGCCGGCAGGGTGAGAAGCCTGTTCAGCACAATCGGCGATCTCGCCTGGGGCTTCCGTGACGGCGGCGGGCCTGACGGTGCATACTCCGTAATCCCGACGCGCCAGATGGAGATGTTTCAGATGTGTGTGGGCCGCTTCACCCCCGACATTGAGCTCGAACTCGTCAACGCCGGCCATTCCCTCATCCCGGGACGCCGCGTGAGGATAACGGGCGGAATCATGGCCGGATATGAAGGCGAGGTGATCGACATCCTCGATCAACCCGGCAAGCGCCTGTTCAGCCTCGCCATCGGCGAAAACACCGTCGCCCGCTGGACCGCCACCGTCGACCCCCTCCTCATCACCCCCCTCGACTGACCCGCAA
>CAZKXM010000128.1:0-4059 GCA_964556785.1 uncultured Bacteroides sp.
TCTTCGAGCAAGCTTGAACTGCGCACCGCAAGCGGGCGGTCGACAACGTCGAAAAGAGCCATGAAGTCCTCGATCAGGTGGCGGGGCAGCTTGGCGTTGAGAAATGCCTGAAGAATATCTTCGTCGGGGGCATCGCTCAGAGCGAGCGGATAGAGGCTGTTGGTGCTCATGAACTCGTCGAAAATGTCGGTACAAAGCACCACCGTGCGCGGAATCGAGATCGTGATTCCCTTGAAATCGTCGCACACGGGATTCTTCTTGATTATCGAATCGACAAACGCCAGACCGCGGCCCTTGCCGCCGAGCGAGCCGTCGCCAATGCGGGCGAAATTGCTGTAATGGTCGAAACGGTCTTTGCGGAACACTGCCACCACGCCGCGGTTCTTCATCTTGCGGTATTTCACGATCAGGTCAAACAGCAGCTGGCGCACAGCAGGGACATCGTCCAGACTCTCGCACTTCTGATATTTTGTGGCCGATGCAATCGGGAAAAGCGCACGCGAGTAGAACCAGCGTGTAAAGTCGTTGCTCTTGGTGTGATGAAGGATGCTCTCGTCAGGGATATCGAATATTTTTTTCTGCATATCCTTGAGCGAGCGTATCCGGGCCACCTCCTGACCCGTTTTGGGATCGCGGATAATGAAATCACCGAAGCCAAAATCCTTCATGATCGCCTCGCCCATGTCGACGGGAAGCTTCTTGGAGTTCTTGTCGAGGAAGGTGGCACCGCGTTCCTGTGCGGGCTCGGCATTCTCGATTTCCGACGATTCCACGATCACGGGCAGTGTGGGATCCTGCTCCTTCAGATATTCGAGCAGCCTTATGCCGGCCTGTGAGTCCTTCCGGCCCTCGCGCATGAACGACACATCGGTGATCACCCCGAGCATGTTCTTGCCATACTTCTGATAGAGCCCTACCGCCTCCTCATAGTCGCGCGCAAGCATAACCTTCGGACGTCCGCGCATGCGCAACATCTGCTCATGGGCATTGAGCGCTTCGGTTGAAAATTCCTGACTCTGCTTGAGCAGGAACTTATAGAGATACGGCAGAACCGACGAATAGAATCTCACAGAGTCCTCCACAAGCATTATCATCTGAACACCAACCGAATTCACATCCTGCTCGGCGTTCATCTTGTCTTCGAGGAGCTTGATTATGGCCAGCAGCAGATCTACGTTGCCGAGCCAGCTGAACACATAGTCGATGTCTGACAGATCTTCCTGTGCCATGCGCCGCGACACCTGCTTGCTGAAAGGAGTGAGCATCACGATCGGCAGGTCGGGATACAGGCGCTTGATGGCATGGGCATCGGCAATCGTTTCGCTCACATCGTTGCCGGGCATTGTGATGATCAGGTCAAACGACTTCGATTTGAGCGCTTCGAGAGCTGCGTCGAGCCCGTTGACCTGAGTGACGCGCGGAGGTGAACTCAGGCTGAGGCCTGTGTACTCGAAATAGAGCTGTTCCTCAACACGTCCGTCCTCCTCCATCATGAAGGCATCGTAGGGAGAAGCGATCAGCAGCACATTGAAGATTCGCTGCTGCATTAAATCCTGAAAGGCTGTGTCTTTCAGATAGAGGCGGTTGAGAGCTTTCTGGTTCATATCCCGCAAAGATAGGAAATTCCCCTCAACACATCACTATTCCACACCAATTTTAACGCCGGCCGATTTTGAAAAAAATGCTTTTTTTCGGATTGCCGTCTGTAACGAGCGGGCTTAAGCGAACAAACCGAGGAGCAGTGACGTTTTATTTGCGTAATTTTCAAATTATTATTTATGAAAAAGTTATTATTGGCCCTGCTTGCCGTGGTGACGGCAACGGCCGCTGCGTCAGCAATGAATCTTAAGGATGCCTATAAGGCACTTTCAAATATCCCTAACGTGAAGGAAGTGGCTGTCGACTACAATCTGCGTGTAAACGGAATGTCAGACTCAGCCTCGGTAGCGGCAGGCTACAATCTTAACGCCGAGCAGATCCGCACTACCGGCAACGCCGCGTTCGCGCTTCTCAATCAAGTGCCTTTGAGCTATATGATCAATGGAGCATCAAATGGCGAAGTTGCGGCATTTGTCTATGCCGAACCCAATAACTCAGGCAACTACGACATGCTTATCGTAGCCATGTCGGGGTCTCTGGGAAATGTTGCGTTTGTCTGCGACGAGGCCGATGCCGAAACCGTAACGGCTTTACAGAATGGCAAACTCAGTATGGAAGGCTCATATCTTGAACTTAATGCCAAGCTGAGTGACGACAATGAATTTAACATTTATCTCAGCAAAGCACGCTGATCCCTCTTTCCGAACAGATTTACAGCAATGGCGTCCCGGTTTGCACGAGGCGCCATTGCCGCTTTCATACCATAACGGCTTATAATCTGAAACTTTTTTCGGTATTTGCTTGTTTCTTTCATCGGAAGAACGTAATTTTGCCGTGAAAAACAGGAGTATTCTCACTTTTACGGCTCCAAAATTTCACTTCCTAATTCCGGACAATCCAACTCTCACAGACACTTTGAATCAGAAAAAGCCGATGGCCTTTTCTTTGGCCGCGAGGCTGTGTAATCTCATTCTGTCCAAGCCTTTAAGCCCGAGCGCGGGCTGCAGAGAGCAGAGTCCGGCCCCACCACGTTTTCAGATATTTCTCCACTCTACAACGACATATGAAATATACCATTGAAGGATTACACTCAATGACCGACGATCAGCTTCACGATATAGCCCGCGAAATGGGTATGAAGAAAATCGACAAGCTCGATCGCGAAAAACTCGTTTACGACATTCTCGATCAGGATGCCATTCAGTCGGCAGCCAATATAGTCGAAAAATCACGCCGGCAGCCGCGCGAGCCCCGTCAGCGCACCGCTCAGCGCACCCGCCAGGCCAAAGAGCCTGCGGCCGAAGTAGAAACGCCGGCCCCCGAAGTCGCTGCAACAACCGACACAGTTGAGGCTCCTGCGGCCGATGCACCTGCCCCCAAACGCCGCGGCCGCAAGCCCAAAGCCCTCAAAGAGGCTGAAGCAGCAGCCGCTGCCGCCAAAGCAGCCGAGGCTGAGGCACAGACCCAACCCGCTGAAGCACCCGTGGCCGCACCGCCAGCCGACGCCGAAGCTGTTGCCCCGGCCTCTGCCCCCGAGCAGCCCAAGCGCGGGCGCCGTGGCCGTCCCCGCAAGAATCCTATTGTGGAGGAAACCGCGCCTGAAGCTCAGGCCCCCGCTCCCGCAGCCGAGCCTGCACCTGAACAGCAGCAGCCTGCACAGACCGAAGCGCCGGCGGCTCTCCTGCCTCCGGCCGCCGAACAGGCTCCCGACAATGCTGCAGAAGCTCCGCGGCAGCAGCAACCGCAGCAGCGCCGCGATTTCCGCCCGCATAACCAGCCCGGCTCATTCGGCCAGTTCTTCCCCCGCAGCGAGGGCCGTCGCTTTGTGCCCCGCAGCCAGCGTGAGAAGGAAGAAGCGGCACAGCGCGCAGCCTATGCAGCCGCAACTGCTCCGGTGGTGATCAACGAGCCGTCGGCCGACAAGCCTGAAAAGCTCTCGAAAAACCAGAAGAAAAAGCTCCGCCAGCAGAATCAGCAGAACCAGCAGAATCAGCCGCTCGCCATTCCGCAGGAGAATCCTTATAATTTCGACGACATCATCCGCACGTCGGGAGTGCTTGAAATCGTGCCCGAGGGCTACGGCTTCCTCCGTTCGAGCGACTACAATTATCTGGCTTCGCCCGACGATGTGTATGTCACACAGGCTCAGATCAAGCAGTACGGACTCAAGACCGGCGACGTTGTAGAGGCCACCATCCGTCCGCCGAAAGTCAATGAAAAATATTTCCCGCTAACCTCAGTTGTGGAGGTCAACGGGCGTTCTCCCGAATTTATCCGTGACCGTGTGGCATTCGAACATCTGACTCCGCTCTTCCCCGACGAGAAATTCGATCTTACGGGAGGCCGGAGCAACAACCTTTCCACACGTGTTGTCGATATGTTCTCGCCCATCGGAAAGGGTCAGCGCGGTCTTATCGTGGCTCCTCCTAAAACCGGTAAGACAATCCTGCTCAAGGATAT
>CAZKXM010000129.1:0-2528 GCA_964556785.1 uncultured Bacteroides sp.
GCGGCTGTCGATGCGTCGGCAGCAAGGAGGTCGTCGCTCTTTTTCTCGCGTGTTGTGGTGACGATCTTCAGCTCCTGACCACGTTTCACCGATTTGATGCCACCGTTTGCGCTCTTCAGTGCGGCCACGGTGATGCCGTATTTGCGTGCGATTGATGTGAGCGTTTCGTTGCGTGCTACTTTGTGGTACTGAGTTTTTTCAGTCACAATATAGTCACCGTCGACTTTTGTGTTGGTCTGCTCGCCTGTCGACGGCTCCACTCTCAGGCGGCGCGCATAGAGGGCGTTGTCGTGATTGACAATGCTGTCGCGGCTTGCGAGATAGCTGAAAATCTGCTTGGAAGGAAGGACGAGAGGGGAGGGCTTCAGGTCGCCCGGGATGTAGTCCTTGCGGTACTGGGGGTTGAGCACCTTGATCTCCTCCTCGGGGATGTTGAGCACCTCAGCTATCTGCTTGAAATGCACGCGCTCGGTCACATGAATGCTGTCGGTGATAAGCGGGCGGCGAGCCAGTGCGGGGCTTATGCCATGCTCGGGGTAGTAGGTCATCACATAGGTGGCGGCGATGAATCCCGGCACATATCCACGGGTCTCGTTGGGGAGGAAGGGGTATATCTCCCAGAAATCATGCGTTTTGCCATCGGCATCGCCCAGACGCTTCAGAGCCTTGTTGACGTTGCCCGGGCCACAGTTGTAGGCGGCTATTGCGAGCGACCAGTCGTTGTAGATGGAGTGGAGCTGCTTGAGGTAGGCGGCTGCCATAGCCGATGACTTGTAGGGGTCGCGGCGTTCGTCGACAATCGTTGTCACTTCCATTCCCATGGCCTTGGCGGTGGTGATCATGAACTGCCAGAGACCCGTGGCACCTGAACGCGAAACGGCATTTGGGTTAAGAGCCGACTCGATGATGGGGAGGTATTTCAGCTCGAGCGGCAGCCCCTCCTTCTCGAGTGCCTCCTCAAAGATAGGCATGTAGTAGAGGCTCATTCCCAGCATATTCTCGATGAGCTGGCGGCGACGCTGGGTGTACATGTCGATGTAGGTGCGCACAATAGAGTTGAACGGCATCTCGATGACGGTGGGGATGGCTGCCAGACGCTTCACGATCTCCTCATCGCTCAGGTCGGTGTCGGCACTGCGGTCGGCCTGCCGGTCAAGATCAACGTAGTTTTTCAGATACCAGTTTTCAAGCATAGCCTGCGTGTTGGCTTCGATGCTTTGCGGGAACACGGTAGTGCTGTCGGTAAACTCGCTTGAAAGAGCCAGTATGTTTTTTGCTTGCGGAGTCACGGCATGAGATGTCAGCGCCATTCCCGAGAGGAATGTGAGAAAAGCGAGGCCGGTCTTTAGCAGAAATGATGACATGATACTTTACCCTATGATGAAGTTGGAGATGTGAGGTCTTAATGATTTGACTGCCTTACTATTGTGTAGGCGCGCAATTTTTGCTCTGCAAAGATAGCAAAAAATCCCCACACCTCCGCCCCGCGAAGGGTTAAAAAGTAATTTGCTGTTGATATTGCAGAATTGAAAAATGTGTTAATTTTGCAACGCAGACCGCATCGCGGAAGCCCGGTCACGGGTTAAGCGGGTGGGTCGGCGAATTAAATATGAAGCGTTTACTCGACGCTCTTTCTTGACACCTTGAAACCTGGAAAATTTCAAATCATCGTCAGGATTGAGACAACGGTAGATGCCTATGTGGATTGTATATAATGCGTTGCAGCAGCGCGTGAGCGTCATGCTGTGGCGTAGCTATATATGTCTTCTGCGTGAGGCTTCTGCGTTGTCCGTTCTACGATGATGGGCAATTCCAGGGCCTCAAGGTGTGGGACGGGCAACAGGTACAGTCCTCGCGCTTTTTTTGTGAATCAGCCATACAGGAGGGCGTATGGTGCGAAATAACAATAAATGTATAAGACTTTTTTTAGTGTCATTGCCTGCTGTGGATTATTGTTGTTTTCCACCGGGTGCGGGGGAGGAGGTGGTGATGAACCTGACGAGCCGAAGCCGACTCAACCGACTCCGCAGCCAACGCCTGATCCTAATGATCCGGGAACAACTGACCCTGATAATCCAACACCTGATCCTAATAACCCCGGAACATCTGATCCGGAGAACCCAACGCCAACTCCCGAAGAACCGGTAAAGGTGCCGATGACGGTTTCGGCAGCTCCGGCAGCCTCATCGGAGAGCTTTGAAACCGGCACTCAAGTCGGAGTGTATGCCGTGAGCTTTAGCAATGGGAGTGCCGGGGCGCTTGCTGCAACCGGGAATCTTATAGACAATGTTGCGTTTAAGTTGGCAGATGGCGCATGGAAGGCATCCACGCAGTATTATTGGCCGGATGAGTCGACCAAAGTGGATTTATATTGCTATTGTCCTTACGCGACTTCTATCAACAGTGTTACGGATTATCGCTTTGAGGTCGCTGCGGATCAGAAAGAGGCCGGAAAACATAACGGCAGTAAGTTTTATTGGGGAAAGAAAAGCGGCGTGGCTCCGACATCGTCGGCAGTAGCATTGTCG
>CAZKXM010000129.1:2628-3827 GCA_964556785.1 uncultured Bacteroides sp.
CCTACAAAGCGGTGGATGTCAGATATATAAATTGGCTGGGTAGTTACCAGTTTAATCACGAATGAAAAAACAATTAAATAAACCAACATGAAAAGTGTAGTTAGGTTAATCGGTGTGGCAGCATTAGGTGTTGTGGCAGTCACATCATGTTCGACCGATGATGTGGCGTTCAACGTAGCATCGGAAGATCCAAGCCTGAAAATCAATCTTGCAGGTGAAATAACACAGGTCTACAACAGCCGCGTCAACGACAACGGTTTCTGCGACGGTGACAAAGTGGGCATCTACGTCGTGGACTATGAGGGTGACAAGGCCGGAACTCTTAAACCGAAGGGTAATCGCGCGGATAACGTGGGTCATACTTTCAATGAAGCTGCCGGCGTCTGGGATGCAGCCTACGATCTCTATTTCAGGGATAATAAAACCAATGTGGATATTTATGGCTATTATCCTTTCGCAGCTCCCGACGATATGGGAGCCTATCAGTTTGAACTCGAGAAGGATCAGAGCACCTCGGCAGCCGAGGGGCAGCTTGGCGGCTATGAGGCAAGTGACTTTCTCTGGGGCAAAGCAGAGAAGGTGGCTCCATCGGAGCGCGTGATCTCGGTTGCGTTCCGCCATGTCATGGCATCGGCACGCGTCACTCTCGCCGAGGGAACAGGATTTGATGCCGGTGAATGGGCTTCGATCGAGAAGTCGGTGCTGATGATGAACACCACGCGCACGTCGACGATCAACCTTTCGACCGGCGCGGTGACCGCTACAGGCGATGTGCCCTCGACCGGTACGATACCTTACAGTGCAAACGGTGATTACCGCTCGATAATCGTGCCTCAGACGGTGGCAGCGGGCAAAACGCTTGCAATGGTGACTGTGGGCGGTACTCCCTATCAGTTTAAGAAGGATGAGGCATTCACTTACTCGGCATCAAAGCAGCACAATTTCACAATCACGGTGAACAAACGCATCGGCTCGGGCTATGAGTTTGTGCTGACCTCGGAGAGCATAACCGCGTGGGAGAACGACGGTGTATCGCATGACGCTACGGCACGTGAATATATAGTCGTAAACGTTGCCGAGCCGGGTACACTTGCCGAATGCATCGCATCGGCAGGAAAGGATCTCGCTCAGGTGCAGAATCTCAAGCTGACAGGGCAGATTACCGCAAAGGACTTTAGCACCATGCGGGAGAATATGCC
>CAZKXM010000130.1:0-3798 GCA_964556785.1 uncultured Bacteroides sp.
ACGATTGGCAACCATATAAACTGAAACGCGATGAAACTATTTAACAGGGACAGCAACGGAGCCGCCGAGATTGTAACGGCCGTCGGACTGATTTCCGATGATATTACGTTCGATAAGTGGGAACCGCTTTTACCGCTCGGGATCCGCGACGTCGAGGCTATCGTTGGCCCCGAAACAGTTCGAGCACTGGCAGAGTTCTACGAAAAAGACGAAGAAGCGACCGATGAGATACCGGCCTCAGCTTCGACCGCTTTACGATATTTGCAACAGGCCGTAGCGTTCTTTACTTGGTTGAAGATAATCCCGACACTCGACGCACAGCACGGCGACTCCGGACGCGCCTCACGCCTCGGGGAAAATGAAAAGGGCCTGACAGCACTCGAAAAATTTCACGATGAAGAAAATATTTTGCGGCTGGCATACGAGGCAACCGACGCACTGATCGCAGAACTTGACCGCGAGGCGTTCACGTTCTGGACTTCATCACGAAAGTACAAGATGCGCGACGGACTGTTAATACGTAGTAAAGAACAGTTCGACGAGTTCTATAATATTGGATCACACCGATTATTCGTTACACTCTTGCCGATGATCCGGGAAGTACAAGCCGCGGACGTCGCTCCGGTGATCGGCCGCAAGTATATGACTGCAATCCTCGGAGGCGACGATGATGTTATTTCGGCACTCATGGAGCCGGCAGCGCGCGCCGTGGCACTCCTGACGATGAAAAAGGCGGTCGAACGTCTACCGGTTGAAGTGCTACCCGAAGGAATAGTGCAAGTTCAGCAGTCCCAGCCGATAAAATCACGGTTGAAAGCCGAGAAAGCCGCCCGCGACGCCGTGGCCGCTTCGCTGGGATCGGACGCTGCAAGATACCTCGCACAGTTACAGGATCTCGTGGCCACCCTCGACGCCGATAGCGAGCCGGTTGACCGCACGGTGCCTGGGCCTATCGTTCACAGTAAAGGCATGTCATTTTAATGATCCAGATTACTTCACGAGGGAAAACCGTCGACGTTCCGCAGTGGATCGATGAGCTCACACCAAAGCAATACCGATATTATTGCGCTTTGGCCTCGATGTTGGCCTCCTCGAATATCGATGTCGAATACTTCCGCATTCGTTGGATCTCGTTCCTCATCGGGCTTGAACGACTGGATTATACAAAACTCCGGCCCGAATACATAGCAGAGATTGAGAGCCAAGCTGATCAGATACTTGCAGGTTACCTAATAAACACCGGACAGCCGCCTCCACACAACTTTCGTGTTGAGTTCGACACGCCTCGAAACTTGCTGCCTGAATATGGGGACTATAAAGGGCCCGGTGATTGGCTGAACGGTATGACATTCGGCGAGTTCGTTGAATGTGCCACAATCTTCGAAACCATGGCCACGGCAGCCCCGGAAATCGTGGCCGAAGGTTACGAGGCAATCGCCCGAATCCTTTATCATATACCGGCTAAAGATTACGTCCCTGAAATTCTTGCTTTTCATGCGCCGATGTTATTCATCAATGTATGGAAAAAAATCCAGAACGGCCCGATCGAAATTAACGGTAAAAAAATCGACTTTACGATCATATTCAAGGCAACAGGGCCCAACCGCCCAGACGACAAAACGGGATGGACCGGCATAACCTTCGAGGTCGCAACTGCCGGATTGTTCGGCAATGTGGCAGAGGTGGAGCGCACTGATATGTGGACGGTGCTCATTTACCTGTATAAATGCAAGTTTGAATACCTCAACGAAAAACGACAGAATCAGTCGAAATAAACTCAAATAATCAACCCTAAACTTTCAACTATGGAACTATCAGCGCAAATCAAAGACATGATCAAAACATGGGAAGGCTGTCGACTCACCGCCTACCGTTGCCCTTCAGGAGTGTTGACCATCGGTTACGGACACACCGGCACAGACGTTACCGAGGGCAAAACAATCACTCAGAAAGAGGCCGACGAGCTTTTTGAAACCGACATCAACAAGTTTGCCTCTGCGGTCACAAAGATTCTCGATGGAGTGAATGTCAACAACAATCAGTTTGATGCCCTGGTGTCGTTCGCCTACAATGTCGGGCTCAGTGCATTTGAGAAATCAACCCTGCTGAAAAGGGTTAAAGCTAACCCCAACAGCAATGCCATCAGGATCGAGTTCCGACGGTGGAATCGCGGTGGAGGCAAAGTTCTCCCAGGCCTTACAGCGCGCCGAATCTATGAAGCAAATCATTATTTCCGTCGCTGATGTTGAACCTCGCCGACTATAGAGATTACTGGGAGCGAATTGCAGCCCGCATCGAATCTGTTACAGGCATCCTCCCTGTGACGATTGACGACCAAATGGGCAAAAAAATTCAGTCGCTCCCAGCCAATTCCGTTACACTGTTTATCCTCCCGCCACTGGCTGAATCATCGGCCGTAAATGCCGACAATTTCAGGGAGAATAATAAGTGTGTGGTTTTCGTAATGGCAAAGTATGATCCGCAACGATGCAGTTCATTCGATGTGCTTGAGCAGACTCAGCCTGTGATCGATCGTGTAAAGGCTCTTATGCTCGATGATCAGAGAGCTGGGTGCGCACTGATGCGCATCGACGTGAGCTCAATCGAAACAGCTCCTGAAACTGAGCTATACGGCCGGTTTGCCGGATGGTCAATTGCCTTCAACGTGATCTCAAACTGATATGGACCAGCCCAGCATCATATCCAGTTATTTCACCGAGTATGTCAACAAAGGTTTCCGCCGAATCTTCGAGGAACAGCGCCGAATTGCCGCCCTCGAGATCTACGGCCGGCAGGCATTCAGAACTGACGGCAGCCCTCGGAGCCGTTCAGGCGTACTGCAACGGGCGCTGTCCTCGCCGTCGTTCTCAATATCCGGCACAGGATCGGGCATAACGGCAACAGCACACTATCCGACATATCTACGTTTCCTCGACATGAAACGCCTCGGTAACTACCGAATCTATAACCGGCCGATCTGGGGAATTCTATATAAAGAAACATTCGTCAACATCCGCTACGAGTTTTCAGAATGGCTCCGAAACAATTTCAGTGATGCAATCAGGGAAAGTTATCAACACATCTAATAAAATTATCAACAATGAAAAAGGTCAAGATTATCGCAAGCGCTATCCTCCGTGTGGCGCTCCTTCTCACTCCCGGCGTGGCATTCGCCGTTTGGCAGTGGGCAAAAGTGTCAGCCCTCGTCAACCTACTGGCGGCCGTAGGGCTCGAAACGTTGTTCCTGTTCGTATTCACGTTCGTAACCGTGATGATCAGCGCCGCTCGCCAGCGCACGGCCGCACATGATCAGGAAGCACAGGAAAACGAAAATGCCGACAATCTCGAATAACATGGCGTCACGCCTTCTCTCGTTGCACTGTGTCCCCGTCGGATTTTTCCGGCGGGGATTATTTTTTTTGGAAAATATTAGAAAAATTTCTACCGAAATATTTGGTAAAAAGTAGAACAATTACTACCTTTGTAATGTCAAACGATAACAGTATTTAATGGATGAAGCGCTACAAAGTAAGAGAAATCATCGAAATGCTTGAGGCGGACGGCTGGCGGTTCATCTCCCAGAGAGGAAGCCATCGACAATTCAAGCACCCCACGAAAAAAGGCCGTGTCACCGTAAACGGAGCTCCGGGTGATAATTTAAGCCAGTTCTTGTTAAACAGCATTTTCAAACAGGCAGGGTGGCGATAAGCCACCCTCCATTAAAGGATCATCAATCATGGAACAAATCAAGGTTGAAGTATATTGGGAAGAAAAAAATTATTGTTGTGGATGGGGCTG
>CAZKXM010000131.1:0-3728 GCA_964556785.1 uncultured Bacteroides sp.
CACCGTCGATCACGATAAGGGGATCGTTGCTCTCGCCGCGGAGCGAGGAGCCGCCACGGATACGGATTGTACCGGTGCCGTTAGGGTTACCACCGTCGAGTGTTACAGTCACACCGGGGCTTGCACCCACCAGAAGGTCCTGGGTTGAAGTGGCGATACCGGTTTCGATGTCATCGGGCTTGATGACGGCGATTGAGCCGGTGGCGTCTGATTTCTTCACTGTACCGTAACCGATGGCCACAACCTCGTTAAGCATAACGGAGTTTTCGTTAAGGGTTACGTCGATGTGGGTGCGTCCGTTTACGGCCACGGTCTGATTGTCGTAGCCGACATAAGAGAACACAAGGGTGCCGTTGGCATCGACGTCAAGGCGATAGTTGCCGTCAATGTCGGTAGCGGTTCCGTGAGTGGTGCCCTGGGCGAGCACTGTCGCTCCGATCAGGGGTTCACCTGAAGGATCAACCACTGTACCTGACACCGTGATTTTCTGCGCCAAGGCAGGGAAAGAGAGGCAAAGCACCGTGAAGAGCGCCAGCCAGGCTTTCCGACTCATTTGCAAACAAATGTTCTTCATGCAAGAATCTTTTAAGTGTTGGTGGTTATTAAGTGAATTACTGTGAAAATTCCGTTTTGGTCAGTTACCTTGAATGGGGATTCGGATGTAAGCTGATTTTGATCTCTACTATAATTGTATTGGCCTTGAATTAAGGATTTTATATTAACAGACGATATATTTCTCTTCAGTCACGAACCTGCACACGGGGGTGGCGCACGCAAGTTCGCGTTCGCAAATATATAAGGATTTTTTGAGAAATCAGCGGAATATTCCAAAAAAATGTCAAATTCGGAAAGCGCCGAGCACTCGCCGGTGAATGGCTGCAATGTTGAGCAGGGTGACGAGGACGGTTATGCCCGCTCCGGCGGCAATGGCAATCCACGGCGCGGCTCCCTCAAGGCCGAGTTCGCCGAGTTTCCCGATCCACAGCGACCGGCACCCTATCATTGCTCCGGCGGCCAGAATCAGCACGGCGGCATTGACGCAGATCACGAGGTTGACGTAGGTTCGCCCGACAGCCGACGGCCGGTAGCCGAGCTCCATGAGGCGATGGAGCTTGAGGCGGTTTTTCTGGAGAATGAGGTAGATGCTGAGCAGCAGAATGAAGAATGCCAGCAGCGAGATCACCGCTCCCACGGCAATCACCACTCCGGTGACGATGGAGAGGAAACGGATCATGCGCGATGAGTCGGCCTTGTCGCCGGCGGCTTCATATCCGTGGCTCTCGAGATACTCCCTGACGGCGGGATCACCCGGGGCCGACACTTCGACAATAAGGCGCTTGGGAGCGGGGGCCGGCTCCTCGGCAAATGTGGCGTTGGCCCAGTTTACGAACGACTGCGGCACAGCGATCGTGTTGAGGCGCGACGAGAATCCCACAATCCTGGCATCGACCCACTCCTGACGCCCGTTACCGCTCACCGACAGGCGCAGCGGCACCATCGAAACCATTGCCTCGCTCACCTGAGGAAGCCCGGCCGATGTGGCGAAGCCGAAGTTGTAGAGCGTGAGATAGTCTTTTGAGATCACCACAGGCACCGGCCTGCCGTTTCCGGGCTGCCAGCCCCAGCCTGCTGGACGCACGTCGAAAAACTCGTCGGGGATCGACTCAAGGAAGAGCGATGTTCCCATATCGCGGCCGCCCATGTCAACCTTGGCATAGACATTGCAGGCCGCGGCCGAAAACTCCCCTACCCTTTCAACCCAGGGACGCGAACTGAGGTCGGCGATCTCGTCGCGTGAAAATTCGACGGGGTTCCCCATCATCGATCCGAGCCCCTCAACCTTCTTGGAGATAATGAGATAGTCGCGGGTCAGGAACGAGTCGGAGTCGGAGGCGTCGGATGTGACGTCGCAGTAAAACTGAATAGCGGTCATCACGATAGCGAGCCCGGCGAGATTAGCCAGAGCATAGCCGAGAATCTGCGCCACCGAGACATTACGGCGAAGGAGACGGAAAAGCATTGTTGGTCAGGGAGTGATGAGGGGTGATTGAGGGAATCGGAGGAGGGGGATCAGAGCGTAAGGATTTCAGGGTCGGAGAGAAGCAGATGATTGCCTACCGAAGTGGCGATCACTGCCGCCTGCTGGGCTGCGGCACACTCGGTTATCAGGGCGGCCACAGCAGCGTTGTTGCGGGCATCGAGATGGCTCACGGGTTCGTCGGCAAGCAGGAACGAGAAAGGCTGACACAGCGCGCGCACTATCGCCACACGCTGCTGCTGGCCCACGGAGAGGCGTCCGGCCGGCGAGTCGGCCTTGCCGTCAACCTCGAGCCGCTCGAGCATAGCGCGGATCTCGGCCCCGGTGCGGAAGTCGGTCAGGCGGTTCTTGAGCAGGATATTGTCGGTAACCGACAGCTCGGGAAACAGGTGCATCTCCTGCGGGAGGTAGGCGAGGGTGTCGCGGCGCACGGCACACCAGCGGTTGACGCTGAACGTTCTGACCGATTCACCGTCGAAAAGAATGTCACCCGAAAAATCCGTACGCGATCCGTAGATAAACGAGCACAGGCTCGATTTTCCCGTGCCGCTCTCGGCCTGAACCAGATAGAGCCCCGGCCGCTTGAACGTGACGTCGCGCAGCCAGATGCCCGAAGATTGCACTTCCGCCGGTGAGAACACCAGCGGAAGTGTTTTGACGATATCGATACGGTTCATCGTGTGAACACCCGGTAGTCGCCCGCAACGAGGGTTTCGGGAAGCACTGCTGATTTTGACGAGAAATAGTCGGTGAGGCCCTCAACCGAAGGAGCGGCGCCGGTAAACTCTACAGCCTGCGCATCGGCTCCGAGGTTAACTGCCACGAGCACCTTTGAGTCGCCTTTCTCGCGCGAGAACACGAACAGATCGGGCGACGATGTGGGATAAACCACCATCTCACCGCCTTTCACACCGGCAAGAAGCGCTTCCTCACGATGCTTGAGAGCGTTGAGCTTTTTGTAGAACTCGAAGTAACTGTTAGGAGTCCAGTCGGGAGCCTTATCTTTTTCGAAGAACTCGAAGGCGCGGTTAAGGCCTGTTTCCTGACCGGTGTAGAGCATCGGCATGCCGGGGAGGGTGTAGGAGAGCACGGCAAAGGCATCGGTGAGGTTGCCCAGGCGGTCAAACTCAGTACCCTCCCACGAGTTGAGATCATGGTTTGTGATCATGTTCATCATGTAGGAATCCTTGGGATAGGCCTCGGCCTGAGCCTTGAGCAGCGAGTCGATGGCCACAGCATGACGGACGGGGAAGGTGCGCATCTTACCCTCCTTGTTCTTGAACGAATACTGGCCTGAAGTGGCGGCGATTTCGCTGAACAGGTCTTTCATGGGCCAGTTGTAGGCCATGTCGAAAGCATGCTGTTCGAGTTCGGGCTCAGATGCTTCGGCGAGCATGAACAGATCGGGCTTCACGGCCTGGAGCTCGGGACGGGCCTCGTTCCAGAAGTCGGTGGGCACTTCCATGGCAACGTCGCAGCGGAAACCGTCGACATCGGCCTCGGTGAGCCAGAACTTCATGGCATCGATCATGCCCTTGCGCATTTCGGGGTTGGAATAATCAAACACATAGACGTCGGTCCAGTCATAGAGGCCCTGCATGTTGCCCAGAGAGTCGGTTTCATACCAGTCGGGGTGCTCGGTGATCCAGCGGTTGTCGCGGCCGGAGTGGTTGGGCACCCAGTCGAGGAT
>CAZKXM010000132.1:0-3607 GCA_964556785.1 uncultured Bacteroides sp.
TAGCCGCGGGGTTGCGTGACACATCCCCGGAGGGGATGAATAGAATAGCCGCGGGTTGAGCGAAGCGAAACCCGCGGATAGCGCGACCTCCACCAAATGCTGGCGAGCGGGCCCCCGAGCGTAGCGAGTCGGGGTCCTTGTGAGCCAGCATCCTCCATCACCTCCGCTACGTTTTTGATCGAATTTTGAAACGAGGCTCGCATGGACCTCGGCGCCGGTGCGCCGCGGCCCGCTCGCCCGTTTCTATAGCTGCGGGACTGACCGCGGGTTTCGGCCCTCCGGACCTCAACCGCGCGGCTATTCTAACGATCCCACTCCCGTGGGATCAGACGCCCGGGGACGTCACCCGCGACACATCCCCGGAGGGGATGCATAGAATAGCCGTGGGTTGAGCGAAGCGAAACCCGCGGATAGCGCGACCTCCACCAAATGCTGGCGAGCGGGCCCCCGAGCGTAGCGAGCCGGGGTCCATGCGAGCCAGCATCCCTAAATACCCTCCATTGCGTCGCGGGTGCGGTGGTAAACCCGCTCGCACGGACCCCTGGCGCGACCCAAACGACCTGAAAACGCAACAGAGGCCGACTGTCAATATCCGACAGACGGCCTCCGCCTATTTAGCAGTGCAATTTATTGCTGATTGGGTGTGTTGTCGCTGAGAGTTACGTGGCCGGGGCTCTTCATGAAAAGGATTTCGCCCTTGTTGGTGGCTATGATGTCTGCCAGCGGAGTGGTCGACACGTTTCCGGTCACAATGAGGTTTTCGCCGGGGAATGGATCGCCATTAACACTTGTGAATTCCTGATAGCCGATAATGCCGCCGGCATAAGAGGTTGCGGCTGACGCCGAGATCACCTTTGCATTATTGGTGTTGTTCAGACACTTGCCCGCGAAGTACCATGTACCCACAATACCACCAGTGTTCGAACCTCCGGTTACGTCAGCATTGTTGGTGCAATTCTCAACAACGATGATTTCGCGGCGAGGATAATTGGTGAGAGTTTCATAGTGCAGCCAGCCTACGATACCGCCTGTGCCCACACTGTTGCCTGTGTTGGTGACCTTTCCGCTGTTGACGCAGCCCGAGATAACACCCGAGCTCCAGATGCCGCCGACAATACCGCCGACAGAGTTGTTGCCACACGTTACAGCGCCGGTGTTCGTACAGTTCTTTATATCGGCTGCGCTGAGGCCGACGATACCGCCGGCAGCGACATTACTTGCCGAAACATTACCTGTGTTGTGGCAATTCTCGATGAGCATGCGGGCTTCGGTCGAGTTATAGTAGGCAGCGCCGACAATACCGCCTGCATTGTTCTTCGTAGAGACGATTTCGGCCGCGTTGTTACAGTTACTGATTGTTCCCGTACGCATCATGCGGGCAACAAGACCCACTGCACCGGCGCCCTTCAGGCTACCGCTGAGAATGTTGACATTGTTGACAGTCGCACCCTTCACCATAAGGCCTACAGCGCCTACCTGCTCTGACGCGCCGCCATCGATGGTGAGGTTCTTGAAATTGATATTCTTGATAGCCGAGTCGGCACCTGAAACCGTGGTAAACACAGCAGCGATACCGTCGGCGGGGATGCCGGTAGCATCGACATTAACGTTAGAGATGGTGTGGCCCTGACCATCGATCACGCCGGTAAAGCCACTGTCGCCGGAAAGGCCGTCGCCGCTGCGCTGATATGCGTTACCAACAGGAGTGAAGGGATGGCCGTCCAAGTCGAGGTCCTTGGTCAATAGAACGGTGTAACCCTCCGGGAACTTGCCCTCGTTAACCATCTGTGCAAGACCGGCGAGATCGCTGCCTTCGCCGATGGTCACGGTCTTGGCATCGTCGTCAACGGCGGGAGCGGTGACAGTGGTACCATCCCAGACACCGGGCATCACGTTTTCATTGCCGTCGAAGCTGGGAGCAATCTGAACGTTGAACTCGGTGGGATTGGTGAGCAGCGCGCCGTAGATGTTGGTGCGGTAGTTCTGCTTCACGGTCACTGAGTTAACCTCAACAGGTTCGAAACCATTGTTGAACTCCAGAGTGCAGCTGTTCAGTGTGCCTTCGGCACCCACCAGCAGATAGTTCATGGCAACGAGGTTGTAGCCATCGACGGGGAACGAAACGGCATCAGCGTCGTCAAGTCCGTTGGGATAGAGAGTCTTGACGGTGTACGCGTTGAAAGTGGCCGAGGTCACGGCGGTGCCGGAAACGGTGCCGTTGAGGGCATCAAACGAAGGATAGAGATCGCCTTCAACGGTCACGGCGGCGCTGAGATCATTGTTGAAGTAGGTTGCCACGGTCTGCGCGTCAAGGTCGTTGGTGCCCCAGTTGAGCTGGGCGAAAGGACGGGTGAGCTCAACGGCATCAGAAACGGCGTTGCCGCCGGTCACTTCTACCGACACTCCGGTGAAGGCATCGGCGTTGACATCGTTGGTCTGACCGGCAATGTTGTCATAGTTAACGGTCATCACGCCTTCGTCAAAGGTGAGGGCGCCGTCGGTGCCGTAGTTAGCCGAGTTGCAGGCGAAGAACACAACCTTGTAGGTCTTGCCCTTACCGAGGTTGAGAGTAACCTGCTGGGTGGTGGCGCTGTTGGCGAAGGGAGCTGCTCCGAACTGAGTTTGGTAGTCCTGAGTGGCGACAGCCTCGGTGGAGGTGCCGTTAACCTCATAGATGGTCCACATCAGTTTGTCCATGGTGCCGCGGGTTTCGTCGCCCAGTGTGGCACGGCTGGCAAGGTCAGCGGGGAGGGTGACTGTAAAAACGGCGTCGCCTTCCATGGTGGTGCCGACCGGCTCCTCTGAGGAGCACGATGCCAGCGCGAATGCGCCAACCACCATTGCGGGATAAAGGAGTTTTTTCATAATCCAAGCACTGATAATTAAAGTGATTAAAATGTTATCAATGCAAAAATACTATGTAACTGTTATATATCAACGCCCCCCCCCCGAAATATTTAACTTTCTTTAACTATTTAACAATGCGAGGCCCGCCTGGATCAGGGAGCCTCGCACAGGGATTGCAAACCGCAATCAATATTCGTTCCAGGGACGGATTTCGATATCGTCGAGCGGAATGGTGGTGAAAGCGTCGATAAACGCCGATGCCAGTCGGGCGTTGGTGAGCAGCGGCACATTGAGGTCGATAGCCGCACGGCGAATCTTGTAGCCGTTGGTGAGCTCAGCCGAGCTGAGATTCTTGGGAATATTCACAACCAGATCGATGGCCTTGTTGTGGAGCAGCTCAAGTGCCTGCGGATGCATATCGGGCTCTCCGGGCCAATAAACCCTGATGGCAGGGATGCCGTTCTCGTTGAGGAAACGATGGGTTCCACCGGTGGCATAGATCTTGTAGCCCTTGTTGTGGAGCGCATGAGCCGCGTCGAGCATATCGGCTTTCTGACGCGGTCCACCGGTTGAGAGAAGCACCCCGCCACCGTTCTTCGAAGGCACGCGCATGCCCACCGACAGCATTGCCTTGAGCAGCGCATCGGCCGAATCCGTACCTACACAGCCAACCTCGCCGGTCGACGACATGTCGACACCCAGTACAGGGTCGGCTCCCTGCAGACGCGAGAAACTGAACTGCGACGCCTTGATGCCCACA
>CAZKXM010000133.1:0-3502 GCA_964556785.1 uncultured Bacteroides sp.
TGGTGTCAACATATTCCTGGGGTACGGAGCTGGAGCCGTGGAGCACGATGGGGAAGCCGGGGAGTTTCTCCATAACAGCATCGAGAACGTTGAATGCCAGAGGGGGAGGAACGAGGCGACCCTCAGCGTTGCGGGTGCACTGCTCGGGTGTGAACTTGTATGCGCCGTGGCTGGTGCCGATTGAGATGGCGAGGGAGTCGCAGCCTGTGCGTGTTGCGAAGTCGATAACCTCCTCGGGATCGGTGTAGGTGTGGTGGTCGGACGATACTTCGTCTTCAACGCCGGCGAGCACACCGAGCTCACCTTCAACGGTCACATCAAACTGATGGGCATAGTCACAAACCTTTTTCGTCAATGCCACATTCTCCTCATAGGGAAGATGCGAACCATCGATCATCACGCTCGAAAATCCGTTGTCGATACAATCCTTGCAGAGCTCGAACGAGTCACCGTGGTCAAGGTGAAGCACAATCTGGGGGTGTTCCCAGCCAAGTTCCTTGGCATAGGCAACGGCACCCTGAGCCATGTAGCGGAGAAGGGTGGGGTTGGCATAGTTGCGCGCACCCTTGCTCACCTGAAGAATGACGGGAGATTTCTCGGCAGCGGCAGCCTTGATGATGGCCTGAAGCTGCTCCATGTTGTTGAAGTTGAAGGCCGGGATGGCATAGCCGCCCTTAATGGCCTTGGCAAACATCTCGCGTGTATTAACGAGACCTAAATCCTTGTAATTTACCATATTGGAATTTGATTTTTATAACTGAAACCCTCCGGTTTCCAAACTGCAAAATTAGCAATTTTTTGCCGCTTGGCCAACTCTTTTCGTCGCTTACACATTAAATCCCGCCGGCATGTTTCAGAGAATCATGCCGGCTAAGGGATTATGCTGAGCGGTAAGGGTTTATTGAATCGATCACTTGTTCTTCACCTTCTCGAGCTGGCGGTCGAGCGCTTCGAGCGCAAGATCGATAGCTTCCTCAAAAGTGTCGGCGGTTTTCTCGGCCACAAACACGGGCTGCTGAGGAATGGTGACCTCGATGAGGGCATGCTTGTTGAGGGCTGTCTCGGGCTTCACAACCTTGAGATTGACATTCACAACGGTCACTGCCGGGTTACGGCGCTCGAGTTTCTCTACTTTCTTGTTGACGAAGGCAACGAGTTTCTCGTTGGCGTCGAAGTGGATAGCATTGAGTCTAAGATCCATAGGGTCCTCCTTTCGTTTTGGCGGCACGGGGGTGTGCCTGTTGGTAATTATGCTGTAAATCTTTGTATGTCAGATGAGTGTAGATCTGCGTTGTGGCCAGCGAAGCATGCCCCAGAAGCTCGCGCACGGAATTGAGATCGGCGCCGGCATTGAGCAGGTCGGTGGCACACGAATGGCGCAACACGTGCGGACTCAGACGCGAGGCCCGCACTCCGGCCTGCTGCATCATCCTGTGTACAATACTATAAACATCATTGCGGGTGATGGGTTCGCCGTCAGGGCGCAGAAAAAGCGGCGAATCGGGGCCGGTTGAGGCAAGCCCCTCATCATCGCGCAGTTGGCGGTAGGCATCAATATCGCGGCAAAGCTGCTCTCCGACAGGCACTATCCGCTCCTTGCGGCGCTTGCCTATAACCCTGAGCGTGGCAGCACGCGTATCGACAGCTGCATCACGCAGATCAACGAGTTCGGAGCAGCGCATTCCGGCCGAATAGAGCATGTCGACAATCAGATGGTTGCGCGCCGACAGGAACGGGGTGTCGGCTTTCGCATCGTCAACATCCAGGAGAGCCTCCATGTCGCCGCGGCGCACAAACACCGGCAGCGGTTTCGGCAGCTTCGGGGTGGCAAGCCGCGAGGCAGGGTTGGAGTCAATCAGTTTCTTCGACAGAAGATAGTGGAAAAACGACCGCAATGCCGAAGCCTTACGCTTGACCGTACTTCCGGCCAGCCCGCTTCGGGCCTGCTCACCGAGCCATGCGCGCAGATCGGAGGGCGTGACGTCGGCCACAACAAGGGGGCGCGCTCCATCGCCGGTGGCCCAACGCTCCCACTGCCGCAGGTCGCGGCGGTAGGCCTCGACGGTGTGCCTCGACGAGTTCAGCTCGGCCTCAAGATGAATAAGGAAATTGTCGATCAGCTGGTTCATAAGGCTTCGAAGGCGAATATAGCAATTTTTCTCCGAATTTCAAAAATCACCGGTCTTCAGCCTTCAGAACACAACATTGTATTTTTTAAGCAGATCAACCGGATGATACGATTCCTTGGCGCGACGCAGTCCCGGATCGCCGGCATCGTCCTGACGGTTGATAAACCGCAGCTGCGGATGGCGCTCGGTCATCATCCGCGCGAAAAGGCAGTTGATGGTCTCTCCGGCTCCTGCCACCTCATGATCCATCTTCTCGATATGGATATGGAGAGTATCAGCCACCGGCTCAGCCATAGTGAATGCCACAACCTTGCGGCCAGGCACAGAGAGCACTACGCCTTCAAAGGGCCACGCCGAAGGATTGTCGAGCACGAGTGCCACCTGACGCCTCTCATACTCTGCCATCGAGGCCTTACCCGGGGCAAGAGTGAGCTCGGAATGGAATCTTCTGACGGCATCGATATTGGCAGCCGAAAGGGGCTCGAACGTGTAGCCGGGATTGTCGGCCATAAACCGGTTGAGGTGATTGCGCTTTTTGTTGAGTTTCTTGCCGCTGAGCGAGGCAAGCGAGGCGGCGTCGTAGAGATAGTCGGCCCAATCGGTGAGCTCGTCGACACGCGTTGCCCCCATAGCCACGAGGCGGGGCACAACCTCGGCGGGCACTGCCGAGAAACGGGCCTCGATGCCCTGACGACGGCAATAGTCGAGCACAATGGCCACCGACTGCTCAAGCGGCAGCTGGCCAACGGGGAGAGAGAAGGCGGGAAGAGTCACATCATCCTCAGCCACACCCTTGACAAAAAGAGTGTTGTCTCTCACACAATATTCGTAACGGAACATGTCGGCCCACATCAGCATGCCGCCGGCGGTGAAGTCGCATGTGCGCCACGGTGCGGAGTGCAGCAGGGGCAGCAGTTCGGGGATATCAGCCGGGGTCATCCGGCGGAAAGCGAGCTGATCGAAACGTGCCTCGCGAGTGGCGCGGCGGGGAGTCGGAACGTGGGAGATTATATTGGGTCGCATATGAACGTGGGGGTTTTCTTAATGAAACACCACACTGCAACCCAAGGTTCAGTCTCTCTTTCCGAAGTAGAGCTGAAGCGCCTGTTTGGCGGCCTCGAACGACGACATGTCGTTCTGCATCACCAGGCTCTCGTTTTTAGCCAGCAGCGCGGCCACCTCGGGATCATCGTAGAAGTCGCTGCGGAGGCGCTCGTTGATGGTTTCATACATCCAGTAACGTGCCTGCTGACTGCGCTTGAGATTGAAATAACCGTTGCGTTTCACAAACGCGAAATAGCGGTCGATCATATCCCACACTTCAGGGATTCCGAGCTCGAAATAGCCTGAGTAGGTCAGCACCTCGGGGGTCC
>CAZKXM010000134.1:0-3091 GCA_964556785.1 uncultured Bacteroides sp.
AGATGAATCAATCTTCACGGCTGCAGTACTTTGATTTTTTGCGTGGCATAGCCATAATGATGGTTGTCGCCATTCACACCACCCCCTCAGGCATCGGGCAATTTGACTCGGTAACCGATATAGCACTCGTAACCTTCCGTCAGCTGCTCAATTGTGCCGTGCCGATTTTTCTGGCCATCTCCGGCTTCTTCATTGCCCGGAAGGATCTGACACAACGAGGTGACCTGACTGCCTTCTGGAAGAAACAGATTCCGAGGGTTTATATCCCCTGCATTGTATTCTCGATCGGGTGGTTTCTGATCGACCTTGCCGTGCGCAAAGCCAACCCGCTCATGTCGCTCCTGAACCTGGTGGTCTGCGGCTACAGCATCTATTATTTTATCGCCCTTATCATTCAGTTTTACCTGCTCATGCCCCTGCTGAACAAATTCAACAAAATGGGGGGGGTAATAAGTGGGCTGGTGATTTCTCTGATCTCCATTGGAATAATGAGTTATATGATGCATATCGAGGGTATGAAGTTTCCGCTTATCGTTTATGCGGGCCCCTTTTTCCTGTGGATCGTATTTTTCATGATGGGCGTGTGGTTTTCCAACCACTCGCGTTCTTATTCTCTCACGCCGGCGATTCTTCTGACTATCGTAGGTTTGGTTCTTTCAGTGATCGAGACACGGTTTTACAGCCAGCTTGGGAGCGGCGGAGGAATGGGTATTAAAATCAGTTCGTTCATCTACTCCGTCGGGGTGATCATGCTCCTTTTCTCGGAGCGCATCGAGCGGACTTTCACAAATAACCGTATCACGGCCGCAATAGCATGGACCGGCGAAATATCGTTCGGCATCTACCTTTGCCACATGTATGTAAGAGTTGCCCTGAGCTATTTGCTGCCCGACAGTCACTGGGCCCTGTCGTGGGCCGTCACGCTTGCGCTGACGATTGCTGTTATCGTGGTCTGCAAACGCATTCTTCCTCAAAAGGTCAACCGTAGATATCTCGGATTTTAATGAAAATCATTGCATCACACAATCCTGATGCCGGCGTGCGGGCAAAGAGCTCGTCGGGCGGGGTGTTTTCAATGCTCGCCGAAGCCACGCTCGGAAGCGGCGGAACTGTTTACGGTGCCGCGTTTGATGGCGAAGGGAGGGTGGTCCACGTGCGGGTCACCGGTCCGGCAGGGCTGGAGCGCATCCGCGGAAGCAAGTATGTCTACAGCTCCACGGGGTCGGCCATGACGCAGGCCCTGGCCGACCTTGAGCAGGGACGCCCCGTTCTTTTCAGCGGCACACCCTGCCAGGTGGCGGCGATGCGCAAGCGCGTGGGCGAGAATCAGAGGCTTCTGCTGGTGGAGGTGGTGTGTCACGGTGCTCCCGAGCCCCGCTATTGGGAGCGTTATCTGGCCGAGTTCTGCCACGACAACCGCCACACTCCCGCCGACATCCGCTCGATCAATTTCCGCGACAAGTCAACAGGCTGGCGCGGCTACAGCTTCACGGTGGGTTTCACCGACGGCAGCAAGGCATCGCAGCGGGCGGCCGAAAATCCTTACATGCGCGCGTTTATCCACAATTTCACCCTGCGCAAGGCATGTTTCAGGTGCCCGTTCAAATATCCCGACGGATCGGCTGCCGACATCACCCTGGGCGATTTCTGGGGCATAGAGTCGGTAGCGCCGGAGATCGACAACAACCTCGGCACCACTATTGTCATCGCCCGCACCCGCCACGGCGAGGATGCCATCTCACTGCTCCCGGCCGACGGCACCTTCACCCTTGAGCAGGCCGCACGGTTCAATCCAGCCATTCTCCATGCCCCGGCCGAGCCGGCGCGGTTTGATGAGTTTGCCGCCGAGGCTGCCTCGGTGCCGCGGCTCACCCCGGTGCTGAAAAAATATGCCGGAATGTCGCTCCTCAGGCGCATAAGGCGCAGGCTAAGCCGCATTATTCACCGATCATGAAAGCCGGAATCATAACATTCCATTGGGCCACTAACTATGGCGCCGTGCTGCAGGCCTATGCACTGCAGGAGGCAGTCAGGAATCTGGGCCACGATGTGGAAATAATCAACTATAAGCCGTCGCGCTACAACGACAATCTCTGGACTCTGCTGCGCTACCGCAAGTTCCTCCACCCCGGCAGCTATCTCGACAGCCGCCGCAAGGAGAGGAAGCTCAGGGCCTTCCGGTCGCAATATCTCAACGAGTCGCGGCGCTACCGCACTCTGGCCGAGCTTCAGAGAGATTGCCCTGACCTGGATGTGCTCATCACCGGCAGCGATCAGGTGCTCAATCCATCGTTCCTGATCTCAGGTGAGCCAAAAGGCTCGAAGGCCTATTTCCTCGACTTCGGCCCTGCCACGGCCCGGCGCATTGCCTATGCGGCCAGCTTCGGCACCACGGCCTATCCCCCGGCGCTGTGCCGGAGCGTCAAGGAGCAGATAGGGCGCTTCAAAGCCCTGTCGGCGCGCGAGAACACCGGCATCGACATTTTCAGGCAGATGGGTGGCACGGATGCCCGGACCGTGTGCGACCCCACGCTGCTCCACACCAGAGAGTTTTACGAAAAGTTGATCCCCGCGGGTGAATCCGGCCTTCCCAAGCAAGTTCGCGCCTACATTCTCCACCATCGCGACTCCGCCATAAGCGGCGCGCTGCGGCAGCTCGATGCCGCCACCGTCACCGACGAGAGCATCACGCAGTGGCTCGACTCGATCCGCAGCTCATCGCATTTCGTCACCAACTCGTTTCACGGGGTGGTTTTCTGCCTGCTGTTCCACGTGCCGTTTTCGGTTGTGCTCCACACGAAGGAAAACATCGGCATGAACGACCGTTTCTACACCCTTCTCTCCCCTCTCGGGCTGACCGACCGGCTGTTCAGCGAACGCGAGTTCACCCCGGCCCACACGGCTTTCAGCAAGGACTGGACCGACATCGATGCCCGCATTGACCGCCTGCGCGGCGCCGGCCTCGACTTCCTCAGCAAAAACATAAAGTAGCCCCCTCCTCTCACTCAGGGCTCTCATTCCACTTTCCAACAGAATATGTCAGTTTTCAAAGATAAGACGCTGCTGATCACCGGCGGGACCGGGTCGTTCG
>CAZKXM010000135.1:0-3049 GCA_964556785.1 uncultured Bacteroides sp.
GGGGGTTGGATAGAATAGCCGTGGGTTGAGCCCGTAGGGCGAAACCCGCGGACAGACGGACATCAAACGAAATTGGCGAGCGGGCCGCGGCGCACCAGCGCCGGGGTCCAGGCGAGCCCAATTTCTCCCGAATACACCGCGGGAATGCGCGGAGGGGGAATGGTGCTCGCTAAGGCCCCCATCGCGGGCGCTCAGGGGGCCGCTCGCCCATTGATGTAGAGGCGGGCCGTTGACCGCGGGTTTCGGTCCCGTTGGGCCCTCAACCACACGGCTATTTTATAGCACCCCCTCTCCGGGGGTGCCACGCCCCGCACCAATCGTCGCCGGACACCACGCGACGCAACCCCCGGGAGGGGGTTGGATAGAATAGCCGTGGGTTGAGCCCGCAGGGCGAAACCCGCGGACAGGGCAGACAACAAATGAAATTGGCGAGCGGGCCGCGGCGCACCAGCGCCGGGGTCCAGGCGAGCCCAATTTCTCCCGAAACCACCGGAAATAACTCTATGGGGATGATTATGGCGACAAAAAATTTGCAAATATTTGCATAATTGAAAAATCAACCGTAAATTTGCAACGCATTCACATGGGGTACTAGCTCATCTGGCTAGAGCGCGACACTGGCAGTGTCGAGGTGAGCGGTTCGAGTCCGCTGTACTCCACCAACGGCGAATTCAGAGCAAAATCTGAGTTCGCTTTCATTTTATATAACCATGCCTGTATTCATGGTGCGGGCGCCCCGAACAAGCCCGGAACTCAACAGTAAAGACGGATCAGGAAGCCGTCCCTGACCCGTCTGTGTGTGCGTGCGTGAACCGTAACAACCGTCGCGCTCAGGCCATTATGCCTTGATTGTGTCCGAATTCTGATTATAGGCCTTCGCCACGCATTTCCATTCACCGTCGAGCTTCAGCATCAGCAGGAAGTCGGTGAAGTCAATCCGGCCACCCCAGCCTTCTTCAAGCACCCTGACAACGGCCACAGTCTCCTCAACGGCAAGCACATCAATGCGGGCCTTGAAGTTTTCGCCGGCAGCAACAGTGTCGACATTGTGATAAAACTGCTCAATCGAGCCATGCTCAAGCTTACCGTCAAGAATGCCGAACAAAACAGCATCGTCAGTAAACAGCATCTTCGCATAGGTGCTGTTACCCTCGGCCACACTCTTTACGAACTTCTCGGCAGCCTTTGCAACCGCTTCATATTCTTTCAGTTCACTTCTCATATCTTGTTGAATTTTTAAGTGTTGATAAGTAACCGCAAAAATATGCCGATATTTCGCAGCAGTCAAGTACCGAAGAATTATTCAGATACCGAAAATTTTTTCGGTATACTGATTTTCGGGATTACTCGCTAAATTTGCAACCGTAACACACACCTACCTATACCCCAATGCAATGGCCTACGAAAAGAAGATTCCCGTTGATCTCGATTGTCCTTTAAGGCTCACCATGAGCCTCATCGAATCGAAATGGAAATCGTGTATCCTCGACGAGCTGCGCAGCGGCAGCCCGCTCCGTCCCAGCGAGCTGCACAAATGCCTGCCCGAGGCCGCCCCGCGGGTGCTCGACATTCAGCTTAAGGAGATGGTTGAGGACGGATTAGTGGCAAAAACCATCTTCCCCGAACTTCCGCCCCGTTCCGAGTACACAATCACACCGCTGGGCCGGTCGCTGCTGCCCATAATCGACTCGATGCTCAGATGGGGTGAGGAGCATTATGCCGTTTTTGAACGGAAATACGGCAAGAAAAAGTAGGCCACGGCGCTAAAACAGCTTGCTGTGGAGCCAGTCAGCCACAAGGATTGAAGTCTCTTTCTGTGTTTTGGAGAAAACGTGGTTCTCATCAGGAATCAGTTTCAGCTCGCTCCCGGCAATCTTTTCGTTGTAACGTTCAGCGTAGGTGTAAGGCACAACCTGATCATGCGTTCCCTGCACAATCAGAGTCGGCCCGTTGTAGTTAGCTGCCGTCTCATAGATTGGCAGGCGGATCGCCGTCTCCACATAGTTCTTGCCAAGAAGCAGAGCACCGGCCTCGGGCGAATGTGGCAACTCGATGTAGTCGCCTTTGAAATTCCACGGGTCGTATGTCGCCCCCATGGTGTTGCCACGCAAAGCATCGTCACGCAACACCGCGGCCGCCGCCAGAAGCACCTCGGCCTTTATCACCTTGCTGCCGAGCTCGCCGCTCACCATACTCACAACAACTCCACCCTGGGAGTGGCCAACCAGACTGATGTCCTTGACCCACGGCTGTCTCTGAGCCCACGCAATCACATCCTTAAGATCGTCGATTTCGTTCAGAACCGTCATGTTGCGGAACTCTCCGTCGCTCCTTCCATGCCCGTTAAAATCAAAGCGCAGCGTTGCCATACCCTGGTCAACGATACTCGCCGAGAGATCGCTGATAAACGGACGCTGACAGTTTCCGCTGAACCCATGGCAGATTATCACCAGCGGCACCTTGCCCGACGAAGCCGGGCGCTCCACGATAGTGAAAAGCTTGCCTACCGATCCGTCGATACGCAGTGTGTCAGATGTCTGCGCGCTTGCTGAAAGAAGACCCGTCATAGCGATAATTAAAGTGAGAATACCTTTTTTCATAAAGTTGGTTGTCATTGATTTATGCTGAATGGCAAGGCTCCTGAGCAGTGAGGAATCTTGCCATTAAAACATCACATGTAATGCGGTCATAGCCGGTTAATCGGTGAAACTGAGCTTGCCGCTGACAATATCGTCAACCATCCCCTCGTAGGGATCCTGCGAAATAACCTTCTCGTTGTTGACACCCTCGTTTTTCTGATAGAAGATCTTGCCGAATTCCGGAACCACATATTTGGGATAAGTGGCATATTTCTCACGGCTTTCCTCCATCAAGGGAATATGTTCATTCTGATAGCATACGGTGATCTCGGGGTGTTCCTGCACCCACTTAGGGAAGAAGATAACGCCGTGAAGCCTGTTCTGTTCAGGCATGAAATTGAGGCTTACATCAGTGCCGGTCGGTTCTGTCCATGAAATTTTATAGACGCCGTCGGCCAGTTTCACAATGT
>CAZKXM010000136.1:0-3016 GCA_964556785.1 uncultured Bacteroides sp.
GAGATAAAACCGGGCACAACAGCAACCGGTCCGACAAACGAATCGAAAGCCGCATGGATCAGAGGCTGCGTAGCTTCGTTATCGAGAACATGCTTGTCAAAGCTTGTGCGTGTCCGGATAAACTCAAGCGAGTCGAATCGCACTGCATTATCGATAATTCCCGTCACTATATGCGACGAAATCCGCTCGCCGAAACTCACCACAAGATCAAGGGTTCGCTGAGTGAGTTCACCCAGCATATTGATTCCGCGGAACGTACGTTCGAGCTCGTCGAGCAAGGGATCGATAGCAGCAAGTACCGTTGGCTGCTTAGCCTCAGGAACAATTCCTTCAACAACGTCGTGGTGACGCTTGACAATCCCCTCGATCGATTCTTCAAATTCGGGATTGCCCTCTGCGGCCATGCGTGCCGTATATATCAGTCGGTCAGTAAGGCCCCCGAGTGCAGAAACCACTACGATAACCTGCTCATCAGAGCACGACTCCACTATCGACTTGACATTGCGAAGCGAGTCAACGGTTCCGACCGAGGTGCCACCGAACTTCAATAATTTCATTTACACAAACGAACTTAATTATATAGGTGCAAATATAGTGAAAAATTATGGGATAGTAAGCCGGATACAAAAAAAGGAGGCGATGACCGAAGTCAATGCCTCCTTGTGAGAGCCACACCAAAGGATGCGATGAAACTCCGAAAAACAGGATTTGAGTGCTCGCCTACCTTTGTAATCCGCCTGGTTGATAAATCAACACCCACTCCTAAGAGGGGTTGGGGCCCGCCATCAGTCGACTAAGCTTGTCTCGGAATTTTGATATAATTGATGAGTTTCCCAATCAACTTTGATGTGGTAAATCTTAATGTCAAATTTAGCAGCCGCTCTCTTGCGACCTTCGATATTATAACGCAAATTTAATGATTTTGGTTTAACCGACCAAACCCACGCTTGAATTTTCACAAAAAAATTTGTTACCTTTGCACTGATATCATTAACCACTCAATATTGCAATGTCGGTCAACAAGGTGATTCTAATCGGCAATGTGGGGCGCGATCCTGAATTGCGCTATGTCGAGACGCGCCCTGTGGCATCGTTTGCCCTGGCAACATCCGACAGAGCATACACCACGCGCGACGGAGCCACGATTCCCGAGCGAACCGAGTGGCACAATATCGTGATGTGGGGTTCTCACGCAGAAGCTGCCGAAAAATATATCAGAAAAGGCACACGCCTCTATATTGAGGGAAAGTTGCGCACAAGAGTTTGGGAAGACCGAAACACGATAAAGCATAACGTTACCGAAATTCATGTTGAGAATTTCGAGATTCTCTCCCGTTCCAACTGATTCAATTCTTTAACCTTACAATTTTTATATGGATCCCATTTACAAAGACGCCGACCCTATTGAACTGCCGGAAAACGCGTTCAGGGAGTTAGGCGCCGACGAGCCTTATCGCCCGTTAATGCATCCTGCCCGCGAATATCAGGAGGTAACACCCTACTCCGTGGGTATGGGTTTGATTCTTGCCGTTATTTTCAGTGCGGCTGCCGCTTATCTCGGTCTAAAGGTGGGCCAGGTGTTTGAAGCGGCTATTCCTATCGCAATTATTGCCGTAGGTTTGAGCAGCGCCTTAAAGAAAAAGAATCCTCTGGGACAGAATGTGATCATTCAGTCGATCGGCGCTTGTTCAGGTGTGATTGTGGCAGGTGCCATCTTCACCCTCCCCGCTCTTTATATCCTTCAGGCAACATATCCTGAAATCACGGTTAACTTCGTGCAGATTTTCCTGAGCTCGTTGCTGGGAGGTGTGCTCGGCATCCTGTTCTTCATACCGTTCCGCAAATACTTCGTTAAGGACATGCACGGCAAGTATCCTTTCCCTGAAGCAACAGCCACTACTCAGGTGCTTGTTAGCGGACAAGGATCGGCTGATGCCTCGAAAGACAGCGGTCAGGCAAAGACACTTGTGATTGCATCGCTGCTCGGAGGTATCTACGACTATTGCGTGGCCACATTCGGCTGGTGGGCTGAGACGGTAACCACCTCAGTTACACAATGGGGCCAGACACTTGCCGAAAAAACAAAGCTCGTGGTGAGCTGCAACACAGGCGCTGCTCTACTCGGTCTGGGTTATATTGTCGGTTTGAAATATGCCTTCGTGATTTTTGCAGGTTCGATCTTTGTATGGTGGATCATCATTCCTCTTATCGGAACCTACGGAAATGAAGCGATCGCTTCGCTCGCACCGGTAGAGATCTTCTCTAACTATGCGCGCATGATCGGCATCGGTGGTATTGCGATGGCCGGTGTGATCGGTATCGTGAAATCATGGCCCATTATCCGTCAGGCTGTCGGTCTGGCAGGGCGTGAACTCTCCGGTAAACATTCGGCGGAGAAGCCCGTGAGATGGCAGACCGATATTTCGATGATGCATATCGTAGTGTTTGTTGCTATTGCGCTCGTGGCTGTGTTCCTGTTCTTCTGGTTTGGTGTGATCCACACTCTCTGGCAGGCGGCAGTGGCATGGCTCGTGGTTGTAGTGATCGCCTTCCTGTTCACAACAGTTGCCGCTAATGCCATTGCGATTGTGGGCTCAAATCCTGTGTCGGGTATGACCCTGATGACACTGATTGTAGCTTCGGCGATCTTCGTTGGAATCGGTCTTGACGGAACAAGTGGTATTGTCGCATCGATGGTTATCGGCGGAGTTGTGTGTACGGCACTGTCGATGGCAGGCGGTTTCGTCACCGACCTTAAGATCGGCTACTGGCTCGGCTCTACTCCGCGCAAGCAGGAGAGCTGGAAATTCTTAGGCACACTTGTATCTGCTGCTACTGTCGGTGGTGTGATTCTGCTTCTTAATCAGGTTTACGGATTCTCAGGCCCTGACGCTCTTGTTGCGCCCCAGGCCAATGCGATGGCAAAGGTTATCGAACCTCTCATGATGGGCGGTGACACTCCCTGGATTCTCTACATGGTCGGTGCGATCCTCGCTCTTATCCTCAACTGGCTCGG
>CAZKXM010000137.1:0-2938 GCA_964556785.1 uncultured Bacteroides sp.
GGTGGGTCCGCACACGTACATGCCAACGTGTCCCTCCTCAATGGGCTTGAAGGGCTGCTTGGTGCGCGTCAGGGTGTTGTATATCGCGAGCGCATGATCTTTCATGATCGGGGAACGGGGTCTTAGTTGATGCCGACCTTGCCGGGACGGGGAGAGATCTCGCCAAACTGTGCCTCATATTTCTTCACGTTGTCGGTGAGGGCGAAAAGAAGCTTCTTGGCGTTCTCGGGGCTCATGATCACGCGGCTTACCACGGGAGCCTGGGGCATGCCGGGGGCGGCGAAGATGAAGTCTATCAGAAACTCGCTGGCGCTGTGGCCGATCATTGCGAGGTTGGTATATTTACCGTCGGCGAGTTCGGGACGGAGCTGGATCTGAAGCTGATTCTGGTTTTCTTTATTTTCCATTTCTTTTTCTATTTATTTTATATTGTTATTGAAGTTGTAGAAACTTATTTCAAAAGGTTATACAACTTCATTGTTTTATTCTGTTTCGGATTGCGAAGATAACGAATTTACGCGGATTTCGCAAACTTTTTCACTCTCTGCGCCTGATGTAGCCACAATTGCCTCTTCATTTGCGGGGATGATCCGGCCGTCGGCCATATTGATTATCCTGTCGGCAATAAGGCTCACCGAAGGGTCGTGGGTCACGATTACGAATGTCTGGTTGAGGCGCGACCGCAGGTCTGACATGAGCGCGCGGATTTCGTCGCGGTTGCGCGAGTCGAGGCTACCGGTCGGTTCATCGGCAAATACCACCTGCGGACGGTTGATCAGCGCGCGGGCAATAGCGGCGCGTTGACGCTCGCCTCCCGACAGTTCGGAAGGCTTGTGGCGCAGACGCTCGCCTAAGCCCAACAGATCGAGCAGCGTAGCAGCTTCGGTCATCGCCTGCTTTCTGCCCATGCCGGCAATCATGGCCGGAATGGCCACATTCTCCTGAGCGGTAAACTCCGGGAGCAGCTGGTGAAACTGGAAGATGAACCCGATATTGCGGTTGCGGAATTCCGAGAGTTTCTTGTCGCTGAGTGTAGCGATATTGCTGCCATTGTAGATTACCTCGCCGCTATCGGGACGGTCCAGCGTGCCGGCTATCTGGAGCAGGGTAGTCTTCCCGGCGCCGCTCGGCCCCACGATGGCGATGATCTCATTTTCGGCGATGTCGAGGTTGACATCTCTCAGCACCTGCAGGTTGCCGTAAGACTTGTTGATATTGCGCAGGGTGATCATCAATAGCCTGTTTCGGGGAGGCGGGAACCTTTGAAGCCTGTCTCTTCGAGAGTTTTCTCGATCTGTGCGGCGGTGGTGTCATCTTCGGGGATGCCGTGAACCTCCAGCACCTTGTCGGCGCTTTCTACCTCCATGCTCCACTGAGCGTTGGGAAACTTCTGCTGCATGGCGTTGAGGATTGCCGTTTTGCAGCCATTGCATTTTGCGTTTGTTTTGAATTTCATATTATTTCGGATTTATATATTGCCAATTATTTTGTGTCGCCAAGGTTGGCGCAACTACATCTATTAACTATTCTCTATTAACTATTCACTATCTTCTGTGTCGCCTGGTTGGGCGCAATGTATTGCGCCCCTACATTTATTTTGTGTCGCCTGGTCGGCCGCGGCATGCCGCGACCTTACATTTTAATTTTTACATTTTAATTTTTAATTTTACCGGGCGAGCCGTAGGGAATTGGTTACGACGCAGACCGAGGAGAGTGCCATCGCTGCAGAGGCAAACATCGGGGTCAGCATAAAACCTACGCCTGACAGCACGCCCGCCGCGAGTGGTATCCCTATCACATTATAAACAAATGCCCAGAAAAGATTCTCCTTGATGATGCGGATTGTTTTTCGCGAAAGGGCGAAAGCCTCGGGCATTGCGGAGAGTCGCCCGCTCACCAATGTGAGCTGCGCCACCTCAATCGCGATGTCACTACCGCCTCCCATTGCCACCGACACGTCGGCTTCGGCAAGTGCCTCTGCATCATTGATACCGTCGCCCGCCATGGCCACCGTGTGCCCTTCCTTGCGCAGGTCAGCGATCACCTGATACTTGTCGCCCGGTTTGGTCTCGGCGATCACCTTCGAGATTCCCGCCTCCTTTGCCACGTGCAGTGCCGTGATCCGGCGGTCTCCGGTGAGCAAGATCACTTTGCGGCCATTTCTTTGCAATGCCTCTATGGTTTCGGGTATGCCGGGCTGCAGGCTGTCGGATACGCGGAACGCGCCCACGGGCTTTTCTCCGCGGCTCATCACCACCACTCCCGCTCCTTCGGAAAGCCAAAGGTCGGTGGTGGCGCGAAGAGGGGAGTTGGGGGTTTCATCCTGCAACATGGCTGCGCTTCCGAGCCCGTATTTTGTTCCGCCGGTAGAGAATGACATCCCCTCGCCCGGGGTGTAGGTAAATGACTCGGGAGATAGGGGTGTGACGTCGAGCGACTTGAAGTATTCGCAGAGTGCCTCGGCAAGCGGGTGGGTGGATTTCAGTTCGGCGCCGTATGCCGCCTGCATCAGGTTGCCGGTGTCGGTCATATCTTCGCTCCATTTCACGTCGGTGACACGAGGATGACCGGTGGTGATTGTTCCGGTCTTGTCGAGCACGATAGTGTTGGTCTTGTCGAGCAATTCGAGTGCCGTGGCGTCCTTTACGAGGATGCCGCGTCGCGCACCGCGCCCGATTCCGGCCATGATGGCTGTCGGTGTGGCGAGTCCAAGGGCGCAGGGGCAGGCGATCACAAGCACCGACACTGAGCAGAGCAAGGCTTTCGCCATGTCGCCGGGAATGATAAACCAGAAGAGGAAGGTCAGCACGGCTATTATGATCACAGTCGGCACAAAGCGCGCACTTATGCGGTCGACCAGTTTCTGCACCGGTGCTTTCGAACCCTGGGCGTCCCTGACGGAGCGCACGATGCGCGCCAATTCGGTGTCGGCCCCTAC
>CAZKXM010000138.1:0-2748 GCA_964556785.1 uncultured Bacteroides sp.
CATCACGTTGCGCTGGGCTTCAAGCAGCGCATCGATTGCGGCGGCTCCCATGCGCGAGGCCAGGATGCGGTCGTGGGCTGTAGGCGAGCCGCCACGCTGCAGGTGTCCGAGAATCGAAACCCTGACGTCGTAGCCCGGATACTCTTTCTCCACACGCTCGGCAAGGCCTATGGCGCCACCGGTGACAGGGCTCTCGGCCACAAGCACTATCGACGAGTTCTTGCTCTTGCGGAATCCGTTCTGAATCAGCTCGGCGAGCTGGTCGACCTTTGTGGAGATCTCGGGGATGATGGCAGCCTCGGCGCCGCTGGCAATCGCTCCGTTCAGAGCAAGGAACCCGGCATCGCGCCCCATCACTTCGATGAAAAAGAGGCGCTCGTGGCTCGTTGCGGTGTCGCGGATCTTGTCGACACACTCCATTATCGTGTTGAGGGCAGTGTCGTAGCCAATGGTGGTGTCGGTGCCGTAAAGATCGTTGTCGATCGTGCCCGGCAGGCCGATTATGGGAAAATCAAACTCGTTTGCGAAAATCCTCGCGCCTGTCAGCGAGCCGTCGCCACCGATCACAACCAGCGCGTCGATCTCATGGCGGCGTATGTTGTCGTAGGCGAGCTGGCGCCCCTCGGGAGTGGTGAACTCCTTGCAACGCGCCGTCTTCAGGATCGTTCCGCCAGCCTGAATGATGTTGCTGACATTCTGAGTCTTGAACTCTTCGATTTCGTCGGTGATCAGTCCGCGATAGCCGCGATAGATTCCCTTGACCTTCAGCCCGCTGAAAATCGCCGAGCGCGTGACGGCGCGGATGGCGGCATTCATTCCCGGGGCATCGCCTCCCGATGTCAGAATGCCCACACACTTGATCTGTGACATAATCCTATCGTTTTTCCTTGCTTTTGTAAGTGTTGACTAAATGAACTGCAAACTTACAAAATTTTCCCCGCACCGCCAATCACACCCCAAATTTCCACTTTAATTTATTGGCATTTCGAAAATACTGCCCTATATTTGCACCCGATATACTTTCTTTAATTCAATTATCATTCATGAAAAAAGTTTTACTTTCACTATTCTGTCTGCTGGCAGTTGTCGGAGTGAACGCCGAAACTGTCACCGACGCGGTTACACCCGCAATCTTCGGCGTGCCTGTTGAAGGAGGAAAAACGTCCTACAACACCTTCACCTCGCAGGCTCAGGCCTCAGGCGCTGTCTATAATGCAAACATTTGCGAAGCTCCTGCCGTCGGAGACGACAAGGAGAGCAATGTGCTTCAGCTCCGCTGGGACAAATCAGACGCTAAAAAGCAGGCCGGTATCGTGTCAACCGTTTCTGGCGGCTATGTCAAGAGCGTGACCGTAAACTGGAATGGCAACACCGCT
The DNA here is from genome assembly GCA_964556785.1 of uncultured Bacteroides sp. GTDB lineage: Bacteria > Bacteroidota > Bacteroidia > Bacteroidales > Muribaculaceae > CAG-1031. The sequence continues at coordinate 1,377 of CAZKXM010000138.1, forward strand.
GATGCCCGTGTTCTTGCCGTGTATGGCTCAAACACTGCCTACACTTCTTACACTGATCTTCAGGGCGAGGCTACCTGCGGCACTGAGATCGCGCAGCTCAAGTATGCCGACGCTACTAATCTTGTCAGCACACTCGAAGTCACCGGTGAGTATAAGTACATTGCCTTCCGCTCAACCAGCGGTGCCCTCTATCTCAACTCGATCGACGTGGTTTGGGATAGCGAAGGCGGCAACCAGGGCGGTGGCGATGACCCCAATCCTCCCACCCCCGGCGACGGTTATGAGTCGCTTGCTGCATGGTTTGCAGCCAAGCCCGCAGCCGACGCTGCTCTCGATGCTTCTCTCACCGCCATCTATCAGGACGGCCAAGACCTCTGGGTGTGTGAAAACGGCACCTACGCCCTCGTTTACGGCACCCTCTCGCAGACCTACAAGAACGGCGACCGCATCCCCGCTCCCGTGTCAGGTCAGTATAAGGAATACAACGGCATGCCCGAATTCTTGCCTGTTGCCTCAACCTTCGGTGCCGGCACAGCCGGTGAGGCCGTAGCCGCTCAGGCCGTCGAGATCAGCGATCTCACCGTTGCCGACGCCGCCCGCTACATCCGCCTCGAAGGCGTGCAGATCTCTGCCACCGACAACGCCCTCAACTTTGAGGCCACCGACGGCACAGCTACCGTAACCCTCCGCAACCGCTACACCAAGACTGTCACCATCCCCGTGACCGACGACGCAACCGTTTACGGTTTCGTAGGCGTTTACAACGATGCCATCCAGATCTATCCCGTGCTGATCGAAGCCGAAGATGTTCCCGTTGGTCCTTCCGACTCTCAGGCAACATTCAACTTCAACGATCCCGCAAGCCTCAACCCCGTTCAGGCAATGCCCGGTGACGGTGCCGATAATGCCGTGAACCTCACTGACGCAGTTCTGACCGACGGACCGGTCAGCATTTCGTTCTACCTCCCCGCCGACCTCGTTGGCAAGTCGAAAGATCCCCGCCTCTACCTCTATAAGGGCACTCCCGAGTTCCGTGCATACTCAGGCACATCGATGACCGTTGCCGCCTCAGGCGACGCCACCATCACAGCCATCGAATTCCAGGTTAGCTACGACGACAACATCAACGCTACCGTAGACACCGGCACACTCACCGCAGGCAAGCCCGCTTACTGGAACGGAAACGCCAATAGCGTGACCTTCAACTGGACCGCCACTTCGAAGATGAACAAGATGATCGTTACCTACACATCTAACTCAGGCATCGAATCAGTTGAAACCGTTGATATGACCCTCCCCGTTGAGTTCTTCAACCTTCAGGGTGTACGCGTTGAGAACCCCGCCAACGGCATCTTCATCCGTCGTCAGGGCA
>CAZKXM010000139.1:0-2722 GCA_964556785.1 uncultured Bacteroides sp.
ACATAGTGGAGCAGCTCGGGAAACTCTGCCGGCGAAAGAACAACTCCGTTCTTGGCGTTGAGCACAATGTCGCCGCCGTCATATTTCTCTACAATGCGGGGATTGACGTGCTTGCCCGACATGTCGGGCGATGTGTCGAGGTGAGCGATGAAGCCCACGGTCGGCACCTTGCGGTCTATGTTGGAGGGGAGAGTGGCCATCAGATAGCCGTTCTCGTCGAGGGTGATGTCCTTGAGATCCATCTTGCGGAGCTCTTTCTCGAGATACTGCGCAAAAACCATCTGCCCCGGGGTTGAAGGGGTCAGGTTGGTCTGTTCGTCGCTCTGGGTGTCGAATTTCACATATTCCAGAAATCGGTCAGTAACGGTTGCCATTCTGTTCAGGTATATGATTTTAATATATTTAGGTGTTATTTCGGGCAAAGTTACTAATAAATTCCATTGCACCAAAATTTAGGAATAGAAGGGTAATTTATAGTTAAAAAACGTTAATATTTCGGGGGGGGGGTCGATATGGTTTAGTGTTTTGTAATATATTTGCACGTTCAACCATTCTAACAACTGATAAATTAACAGTGCAACAATGAAGAAATTTCTTTATCCCGCGCTGGCGCTGAGCGCATTAGCTCTCGCGTCATGCTCCTCTGAGGAGCCCGTTGCCGGCAACGGCGACAGCGTTACGTTCAACGTCACCATCCCCGGCTCGCTCAGCAGCCGTGCGACACTGGGCGATCAGATCCTCGCTCCGGTCGACAACCTGCAGTGGACCGTCTATGAGGTGAACGGCGAAACCAAGACCGCAGTCTACACCGCATCGTTCGAGGGCACACCCTTCGCCGGCGGCAAGACCACCGAAACCGTCACCCTCAACCTCGGTAAGGGCAAGACCTATCAGGTTGTGTTCTACGCCGACAATGCCGCCAACGGCGCCGTCAGCTTCACCAACGGTGTGCTGAGCGTTGACTACGACGCGATGGCCACCAACACCCTCGCCGAAGATGCCTTCGTAGGCACCTCAGAGGCAGTTGTGGCCGGCGATCCCACCAACACAGTTCAGCTCATCCGTCCGTTCGCACAGCTCAACTGGGGCACCAGCGACCTGAACGACCCCGTCGTTGCCAAGTATATCAACCCCGCTGACGGTGTTACCGCCCTCACCGCGCAGGTAACCGTAACCGGCACGCTCTACAAGAGCTTCGATGTTATCAGCAACACCTTCAGCGACGAAGTGACCGACGCAACCTTCGGTGCAGTCACAGCAGCCGACTTCAGCGCTTACGAGACCGATGGTCAGAAAGTGACCTTCCCCGCAGTGGGTGGCACCGAGACCTACTCGCTTCTGGCTATGAACTACCTGATGCCCGGCACCCAGGGCACAGCCACCTGCACCCTGGCTTTCAACAACGGCTTTGAGAGCGTTGAGGTTAACAGCGTGACCCTGAAGCAGAACTTCCGCACCAACATCTATGGCGCTCTGCTGACCAACCCGACCGAGTTCAACGTCCAGATCGCTCCCGCTTTCGAGGAGGGTGATGAAAATGTTGAGTATCCCGAGAAGATCAAAACTCCCGAACAGTTCATTGCAGCTCTTACCGAGGGTGGAAATATTGAAGTTGGCGGTGACCTTGATCTCACCGGTGAGGGTGACCTGAATATTGACCAGCCTACAGTGCTTAGCGTGAACGGTACCCTTAAGGTTAATAACAGCCAGCTGAAGGTCAATTCAGAGCTTACTCTCAAGGAAGGCACTGTTGCTTCGCCAGGTTTTGCAATTATCGGCACCGATAACAGTAAGATCGTGATCGATGGCGGAACAGTGACCACCGATGCATCATATCAAATCTCGCCCTATGCTACAGCTCAGGCTATCAACACAAGCGGCAGCTTCGAGATGACCGGCGGCCGCGTGGAAAGCACTGCCAAAGTTGCAGTTACGATGAACTGGGCAAACGGTACCGCTGCCCGCACTATGGAGATCAGCGGCGGTGAAATTGTTGGCGGCAACGATTACGCTCTGAATATCTATGGCGGTAACTCATCGTCAAACAACGTTGCCACAATCTCAGGCGGTACATTCGTAGGTAACAGCGGTGCACGTGCCGACGGCAATGTGAATCTCACCATCACCGGCGGTTACTTCATTCAGGAGTCAACCAACTCTACCGGCCACGCATTCTGCGCAGGTGCTGAGAGCTACGGTTCTGCCAAGTGTAAGGTGACTATCGACGGTGGTTACTTCTATGGTTCTCCCGGCTACGCTATCTGCCGCGCCAACAGCGCCACCCTCGTTGTCAACAAGGCTTACATGAACAAGCTCGGCGGTGGTTACACTCTCGGCAACGGATGCACTGCTGAAACGCTTGCCACTCCTGTAACCGCCACAGTAAACGGCAAGACCTATTCGTTCGGCTACGAAGTGAAGTGAAAATTGCGGTAATTCCGGTAGAATACCGGAGTTCACGATATAACTTCTGAAGTATTCATAAATGAGGCTATCGTTCATTCGGTAGCCTCATTTTTATTTGTGCAAGAGAAAAAGTATGTGTTAATGATTGTTAATTCGATGGGGGGGTGATGGTGGTTAGTTTTTTTGTGATATATTTGCACGTTCAACCATTCTAAAAATTCACTAATTAACAGTGCAACTATGAAAAAATTCCTTTATCCTGCGCTGGCGCTGAGCGCATTAGCTCTTGCGTCATGCTCCTCTGAGGAGCCCGTTG
>CAZKXM010000140.1:0-2688 GCA_964556785.1 uncultured Bacteroides sp.
GGTCGGTGAGAATCTTCCAGCCTTCCCAGTCGTTTTCGGCCATGCCGTCCTCGATCGAGTCGATAGGATACTTCTCCACGAGACCCTTCAGATATTCAGCCTGTTCGGCCGATGTGAGCTTCTTGCCATGAGGCTCTTTGACGGTTCCGTCCTTGAGCTGGTGATAGTCGTACATTCCGTCGACATAGAACTCTGACGAAGCGCAGTCAAGACCGATCGTCACATCCTTGCCGGGCTCGTAGCCTGCCTTCTTGATAGCCTCCATGATAACGTTGAGGGCATCTTCGGTACCGTCGAGTGCAGGTGCGAAACCACCTTCATCACCAACAGCAGTCGAGAGGCCGCGTGCATGGAGCACCTTCTTGAGATTGTGGAACACTTCGGTGCCCATGCGGATACCTTCGTGGAACGAAGTTGCGCCGATCGGACGGATCATGAATTCCTGGAAGCAGATGGGAGCATCAGAGTGAGCGCCACCGTTGATGATGTTCATCATCGGCACGGGCAGAACATAGCTGTTGCAGCCACCGATATATTTGTAGAGGGGAAGGTCGAGATAGTCAGCAGCAGCTTTTGCCACAGCGAGCGACACGCCCAGAATAGCGTTAGCGCCGAGATTGCTCTTGGTTTCGGTTCCGTCGAGCGCAATCATAGCCTCGTCAATGGCAATCTGATCGAGAGCCGACATGCCTTTGAGACGCTCGGCAATCGGGCCGTTCACGTTAGCAACGGCTTTGAGCACACCTTTGCCCATATAGCGGTTCTTATCGCCGTCGCGGAGCTCGAGAGCCTCGTTCTCACCGGTAGAAGCGCCGGAGGGAACGGAAGCACGGCCACGTGCACCTGATTCAAGGACAACATCAACTTCCACAGTAGGATTGCCACGCGAGTCAAGGACTTCACGGCCGATAATTTTTTCAATTTTCATAATGCTTAGCCTTAGAAATTTATTTAGTTGAGATATAATGTTATTCGATAGATTGCAAATAAAGTGCTGCAAAGTTACAAAATTTCAGCCATTCAGCAGGTTAAAGTGACTAAATTTTTAACTCTGCCCCACCGGACGGGACAAAAACAATGTGTCGCCGGCCGGAATGATAACGGCTGCGGCGACACATTGTTCATATTTCGGTGCCTTTGACCTGTGTCAGAGCGAAGGCCGAGGCAGAATCAGGCGCGCTGGGCGCCTTGATTATTCAGCGGTTTTCTCAGCTGCGGGTGCTTCGGCTGCGGGAGCAGCTGCGGCAGCCGATGCCGACGACTTACGTGAACGGCGGGTGCGCTTGGTTTTCTTCTCGCCCTTGTCCTTAAGGAGCGCTTCGTTGTAGTCAACGAGCTCGATAAAGCACATCTTGGCGTTGTCGCCCAGACGGTGGCCTGTCTTGAGGATACGGGTGTAGCCACCGTTGCGGTCAGCAATCTTTGTGGCGATATTACGGAAGAGTTCCGAAACGGCCTCTTTGTTCTGAAGATAAGAGAACACAACGCGGCGGTTGTTGGTGTTGTCTTCCTTAGCACGGTTGATCAGAGGCTCGGCATACATGCGGAGAGCCTTGGCCTTGGCCAGGGTGGTGAAGATGCGCTTGCGGGTGATGAGCGCAACCGTCATGTTGGCCAGAAGGGCGTCGCGGTGAGCCTTCTTACGGCTGAGATGATTGAAGGATTTATTATGTCTCATCGTGATGATTACTCTTTGTCAAGTTTATATTTTGAAATGTCCATTCCAAAGGAGAGGTTGAGGTTGGCCAGGAGCTCGTCGAGCTCGGTGAGCGACTTCTTGCCGAAGTTACGGAACTTGAGGAGGTCAGTTTTGTTGAACACCACAAGTTCGCCGAGAGTCTCCACTTCAGCGCTCTTGAGGCAGTTGAGTGCTCTTACCGAGAGGTCCATGTCAACGAGCTTCGACTTCAGAAGCTGTCGCATGTGGAGCACCTCTTCATCAAACTCTTCATTGCCCTCGGCCTCGGTGGGCTCGAGAGTGATCTTCTCGTCAGAGAAAAGCATGAAGTGATAGATGAGGATTTTCGCTGCCTCCTTGAGTGCGTCCTTGGGAAGGATCGAACCGTCGGTTGTGATCTCGAGGGTGAGCTTGTCGTAGTCGGTCTTCTGGTCTACACGGAAATTGTCAACGGCATACTTGACGTTTTTGATCGGGGTGTAGATCGAGTCGATCGCGATGATGTTGTTGACATCGTCGTTAGGCGTGCGGTTTTCTTCCGCAGGCACCCAGCCGCGTCCCTTGTTGATGGTGAGTTCGATCGAGAAGCTTGCTCCGGGATCCAAGTGACAGATCTCAAGGTCAGGATTGAGAACCTCGAATCCTGTGAGGGCCTTGCTGATGTCACCGGCCTTGAACACCTCCTGTCCCGAAACGTTGATGGTGGCTTTTTCGAAGTCTGTGTCCTCAACGATCTGCTTGAGGTCCACCTTCTTGAGGTTAAGGATAATGTTGGTCACATCTTCCTTAACACCGGGAATCACGTCAAACTCGTGTTTCACACCGTCAACTCTGATCGAGGAGATGGCGAAACCTTCGAGTGAGGAGAGGAGGATTCGACGCAGCGCATTACCGATCGTAATGCCATAGCCCGGTTCCAATGGCTTGAACTCAAATTTGCCGAATTTGTTATCGGCTTCCAGCATCAAGACTTTGTCGGGTTTCTGAAATGCTAAAATAGCCATGGATCT
>CAZKXM010000141.1:0-2531 GCA_964556785.1 uncultured Bacteroides sp.
CGTCACCGGTCTTGGAGGCAACCTCCTTGACGAGCTGTGCGCCCATGTTCTGGAACGGATCCTCGAGCTCTACTTCACGAGCCACTGAAACACCGTCCTTGGTGATGTGGGGCGCACCGAATTTCTTTTCAATAATAACATTGCGACCCTTGGGGCCAAGAGTCACCTTAACGGCATCGGCCAGCGAGTCGACGCCTTTCTTGAGCTCTTCGCGAGCCTTAATGTCGAATTTAATTTCTTTTGCCATGACGTAAATGAATTTTCTGTTTAGTTATCAACCTTCAATGATTGCCAGAATGTCGCTCTGACGCATGATCAGATACTTCGTGCCTTCGAGTTCGATCTCGGTGCCGGCATATTTGCCGTAAAGCACTTCGTCACCTGCTTTCACCACCATCTCCTCGTCCTTGGTTCCGTTGCCGGCAGCCAATACCTTGCCTTTGAGGGGTTTCTCTTTAGCAGAATCAGGGATGATGATGCCTGACATTGTTACTTCTTCAGCCGGGGTGGGCTCGATGAGCACTCGGTCAGCTAATGGTTTGATTGTCATGATAGATTTTTATTCTTTAGGTTAGTCAATATGTTTTTCACTTATTTGAGTGGCACAAACCGTGCCAAATGCCGGATCTGACACCTCGGCCTGCCAAAATGGCGTGAATGCCGCAGCTGCCGGCCGGCTTGCAGTTTGTTCGCTAAGGAAACAAGCCCGGGCTGGCAAAGGTTCACTTTGCAGGCGCCGCGAGCCCCTGTTCGATCACACTGCGGGAGGTGTCCATCAGCCGCTCCAGATCGTGGCCTTCCGGGCCCGGCTCGATCGGCTTGTGGATGGTGAGGATGATGTGACCCGGACGCGGAATTTTCTTGAAGCGGGGCATCACGCTGAAAGCACCGTCGATAGTGAGCGGCACAACCGGAAGATTGAACTCCATGGCAAGTTTGTAGGCTCCCTTCTTGAACGGGCGCATTTTGCCGTTCCATGTGCGCGCCCCCTCGGGAAACACCACCAGCGACATCCCGCCTTCGAGCAGGCTTTCGGCCTCACGCATGGTGCGTTTCACTCCCGCCACACTCGAGTTGTCGACAAAGATCTGCCGCGAAGCCGCGCAGGCAAATCCAACGAAGGGAATCTTGCGGAGCGACTGTTTCATCATCCAGCGGAAGTTGTGACCAAGGTAGCCGTAGATGGTGAAAATGTCGTAAGCCCCCTGATGGTTGGCCACAAAAAGATAGGATGTGCGCGGATCAATGTTTTCGCGACCCTTCACCGTCACTTTCACAAAAGCGAGCCAGCAGAACAGGCGTGCCCACAGAATCTGGGGATAATAGCCGGCCCAACGCCCGAAACCGAGCACACATGCCGTGAACGTGAACAGAGCCGTAAGGATGGTCCACACAAGAACGATCGGGGCCATCACGAAGAGTTGCCAGAGGCGATAAAGAACAATCATTTCTGTTTTTTAATTATCTTTTTGGGATTTCGGCTTTTCCTTGTGGCATTGCGCTTCAGCCTGAGCACCTGGGCCGAACGTGCCGGCAGGTAGAGACGGAGCCATTCGCGGCCAAGGGGAGTGTAAAGCGGGTCGGGCTGAGTGAGATGGCTGACGGTCTCGTCAACGTTGCCATAGCCGCCGAAGAGCGGGCTGTCGGTCGACAGCACCACCTCATATTCACCCGGATCGGCCAGCACACCGTAGCCCGTGAACGACTGCGATGGATTGAAATTGTAGACAAACACCAGATCGCCGCGCTGATATGCCAGCACCTGATCATCGTCTTTCTCCCAGAGCTTCACCACCGGGAGAGCCTGAAAATTGTAGACGCCTGAAATGAGGCTCACCATCGCATTGTCGAAATTATTCAGGAACTGATATTTCAGGTCCTTCCGGTCGACAAGGCTCCACTGCCGGCGGGCATACTTGTAGCTCCATCCGTTGCCCTCACGGGGGAAGTCGATCCACTCGGGATGCCCCCATTCGTTACCCATAAAGTTGAGATAGCCGCCATTGATGGTCGAAGCCGTCACGAGGCGTATCATCTTGTGCATGGCCATTCCGCGGGCAACGGTCATGTCGTCGTCGCCGGTCATCATGTGCCAGTACATTTCCTTGTCGATCAACCGGAAAATGATGGTTTTGTCGCCCACAAGCGCCTGATCGTGGCTCTCGGCATACGATATTGTCTTCTCATCGCTGCGGCGGTTTGTCAGTTCCCAGAAAATCGACGTGGGGTGCCAGTCCTCGTCCTTGGTTTCCTTCAGGAGCTTGATCCAATAGTCGGGGATACCCATGGCCATGCGGTAGTCGAACCCTATGCCTCCGTCCTTGACCGGCACAGCCAGGCCCGGTATGCCGCTCATTTCCTCGGCTATGGTGATGGCCCGCGGATTGATTTCATGAATCAGCTTGTTGGCAAGGGTGAGATAGGTTATCGCATTGGTGTCCTGATTGCCGTTGTAATAGTCGTCGTAGGCTCCGAAAGCCTGGCCCAGACCATGATTATAGTAGAGCATCGACGTCACTCCATCGAACCTG
>CAZKXM010000142.1:0-2501 GCA_964556785.1 uncultured Bacteroides sp.
GAGGATTCTCCATGAAGTCTTCGCGCTCGATATAGATTTCGCGTGTGAATGGCATCTTGTGGGTTCCTGCTTCGGGATCCTCAGGATTGTTCTCCATCTCAACCATCTCGGTCTGTCCTTCGGGATAATTGGTGATCACGAGTTTGACGGGGTTCATAACGGCCATACCGCGGGTGGCAACACGGTTTAGATCGTCGCGCACGGCATGCTCGAGCAAGGAGATTGAGTTGAGCGCCTCATACTTGGTGTAGCCGATCAGGTCGATAAAATTACGTATCGATGCAGGTGTGTAACCACGGCGGCGCATGCCGCTGATTGTCGGCATTCGGGGATCGTCCCATCCCGAAACAAGGCCTTCCTTCACGAGAGTCAGCAGTTTGCGCTTACTCATCACCATGTAGGTGAGATTGAGTCGGTTAAACTCAATCTGGCGTGGACGGTAAGTTTCATCGGCCAGCTCATCGACGAAATAGTCGTAAAGCGGGCGGTGAGGAACGAATTCGAGAGTACAGATCGAGTGTGTCACACCCTCGAAGTAGTCGCTCTGTCCGTGTGCGAAGTCATACATCGGATACACCTGCCATGTTGTGCCTGTGCGGTGGTGAGGTGTCTTGATAATGCGGTACATGATCGGGTCACGGAAATGCATGTTGCTCGACGCCATATCGATTTTGGCACGAAGCACACGCGAACCCTCTTCGAATTCGCCGCGGTTCATACGCTCGAAAAGGTCGAGATTTTCCTCAACCGAACGGTCGCGATAGGGGCTGTTGACACCGGGTGTGGTGGGAGTTCCTTTCTGAGCCGCGATCTCCTCCGAGGTCTGATCGTCGACATAAGCCTTCCCCTCCTTGATCAATCTGATGGCAAGATCGTAAAGCTGGGGGAAATAATCGCTCGCGTAATACTCGCGGTCTCCCCAGTCAAAGCCGAGCCACTTGATGTCTTCACGGATTGAATCGACATACTCCACATCCTCTTTCACAGGGTTGGTGTCATCGAAACGAAGATTGCACGTTCCTCCAAACTTTTCGGCCACTCCGAAGTCCATGCAGATGGCCTTGGCGTGACCAATGTGGAGATAACCGTTAGGTTCAGGCGGGAAGCGGGTGTTGAGCCTGCCGCCGTTCTTTCCGGCCGCGAGATCATCGGCCACAATCTGTTCCACGAAATTGAGACCGCGGTTTTCGCCGTTTTCAGCCTCGTTGAGTTTGTTCACTTCAGGATTTTCCATCTGCTATAAATTAAGTGCAATTAAATGCAAAAGTACGAAAATTTTGCCAATTCAGACCAATCCAGCTATCAATTTTCGGTCCATCCGATTTAATGCCTAACTGAAAAGGAGCGCCGATTGCTCGACGCTCCTCATTCAGAGTGCAGATATGAAAAAATTTATTTAACTTCCCAGATGTATTTGCGACCGTCAATTGTAAGGTCGATTGATTCCATTGTGTGGCCTTCAGATGCACCGTAGGTTTTGCCGGTAGTGTGGTTGTAAGGCATTCCCGAGTAGAAACCACCGTTGAGCACTACGTTTCCGACAGGTTTGCCCGTATCATTGTCACCGCATACAACACAGCTTGTGCCACCGTCACCGGCAAGAGGTGATTGTTTGTTGGCTCCGTAAAAGTATCCGCTGTTAATTGTGCAGGTACCGCCGTTGGTCACGTAAACTGCATAGAAAGCATCAGTCTTACCGGGTGAGTTGTAGGTGTAGTAGTTACCACCGTTGATTGTAGCATCGCCATTGTCAATGGAGAGCGCACCCTGGATACCGAACACGGTGCAGTTGTTGAGCGTGCTCTTTCCGCGCAGGCGGGTTGCATAAGCCCAGTTTTTACCGTTATCTTTGGACGACGATGTGCTTTCAAGTGTAGAGTTTGTGATTGTGATCTCTGCATCAGGACAAGCAAACATGCCGCAGATAACAAACATACCACCCTTCAGGTTACAGTCGGTGATATTCACCTTTGAGCCGTCGTAGTAGCTGATAACATTTGAATTATCGCTTGTGCCATGCCATTTCTGATCGAGGTTACCGATCACATCAACATTTTCGAGATTCAGCGTTGCATTGTTCTTTACAGTGAACACCTGCGCTGCGATACCGGGACCGAGGTCTTTATTCTCGTTCATAACGGTTCCGCCATTTACTGTCAGCTCTGACTCGATAGTCATAGGATTGGTTGACTTGATGGTGAGGCTCGAACCATTCTCGAGTTTGATTGTCTTGGGCGAAGTGACAGTGAGTTCTTCGGGGGTGAGATCAGAAAGATCGAGATCAGTCGGAACAACCATCTCTGAAATTTCAGGATCGGCAAGAGCGCTGCTGAACGATTCGGGGGTAGAGATCTCAGCCTTGAGATTCACGTCGGGAGTTTCGAAAGCGGGAGCGATCTCGACGTTGAACTCTGTCGGATTGGTCAGAAGCGCGCCATAGATGTTGGTGCGGAAGTTCTGCTTCAGGGTAGCGGCGTTAACCTCAACTGACTGGAAGCCGT
>CAZKXM010000143.1:0-2498 GCA_964556785.1 uncultured Bacteroides sp.
ATCCTTGACCCGAGTATTATCGGTGAAGATCACTATAACACAGCTCAGGCTGTCAAGCAGCTTCTTCAGAAATATAACGAGCTTCAGGACATCATCGCCATTCTCGGTGTCGACGAGCTCTCTGACGATGACAAGCTGGTGGTTTCGCGCGCACGCCGTGCACAGCGCTTCCTCTCGCAGCCGTTCCATGTTGCCGAGCAGTTTACCGGCCTTCCCGGTGTGATGGTGCCCCTGAACGAGACCATCCGCGGCTTCAAGATGATTCTCTCGGGCGAGATGGACGAGTATCCCGAGCAGGCCTTCCTCAATGTCGGCACGATCGACGAGGCTATCGCCAAGGGCAAGAAGCTTCTTGCCGAGGTTGAAGGAAAGTGACAGTGACGCTCCAATCAAATAACTCTGTAATCAACTCACGAAAATCCCCACAGACAACCCGATGACACTTAAGATTATTTCGGCTGAGGACGTAGTTTTTGAAGGCGAGGTGACTATAGTTCACCTTCCCGGCGCCATGGGCGCATTCACGGTCCTTCCTCACCACGCCGCGCTGGTGTCGACGCTCGTTCCCGGAACGGTGCGCTACACGATGGCCGATGGTGAAGAGCACTCGGTTGAAGTTTCCGGTGGAATCGCCGATGTGGATAATGACACGGTAGCCGTATGCATTTACTGACCATGAAACATCCTGCCGCAATCACCCGCTCGCTGCTTCTGGCGATTCTTGCCGTTATCTTTACGGTTTGTCCCGCCATTGCCGCCGACGACCACGCGAGCAAGGAAGAGGGCAAAATAGATGCTAAGGAGATTATTTTTGACCACCTTGGCGACGGCTACGGATGGGAGGTGCCTTTCAACCACCACCACCGCATTCCTCTGCCTGTTATCGTGTGGAGCTCAAAAGGCCTTCACGTGTTCTCATCGTCGAGAGTGACAGGCGGCGATACCTACACCCACCCCGACGGATCGATGTTCAGAATCGGAGGCGAGGAGAGTGAACACAAGGGTAAGATTATAGAAGTGATGCCCGACAACAGCGAGGTGCGTCCGTTTGACCTGTCGTTCACCAAAAATGCTTGTTCGGCGTTCATTGCAGTGTTTGTGGTGCTCTGGATGGTGCTCGGTCTGGCCGGTTTCCATCGCAAGAACACCGACCTCAAGGCACCCCGCGGTTTCAAGGGTGCGATTGAGTCGCTGGTGATGTTTCTTTACGACGGCATCATCAAGCCCACACTCGGTGATAAGGCTCCCAAGTTTGCGCCTTACCTGCTGACGGTGTTCCTCTTTATCTTCGTAGCCAATCTTCTCGGCCTCGCCGTGATTTTCCCCGGTGGCGCAAACCTTACCGGCAACATTGCCGTGACGCTTACCCTGGCGCTGATCACATTCTTCTTCACCAACCTGTTTGCCACCAAACACTACTGGAAGGAAATTTTCTGGCCCGATGTGCCAATGTTCCTCAAGTGTCCGCTGCCGATCATGCAGGTGATCGAGTTTTTCGGAATCTTCACCAAGCCCGCGGCGCTTACAGTGCGTCTGTTCGCAAACATGATGGGCGGCCATATCATTGTGCTGGTGCTCACTCTGCTGATCTTTATCTTCGCAGCAATCGGCGGCGCCGCCATGGGTGGAATGACAGCCGTTGTGTCGATTCTATTCAGCGTTTTCATGCTGCTGATCGACGTTCTTGTGAGCTTCATCCAGGCCTATGTGTTCACCATGCTCTCAACCATCTTTATCGGATTGGCGCAGGAGAACGGCCATCATGAAGGAGGCCACGGCGACGACCATGCCGTTGAAGTTTGACCCTTAACAGTTTGATAGAAATATAATTATAATAAGTCCAAACCCTTAAAAACAACATTATCACTATGTTAGCTATGATTATGGCCGCTGTCGAAGGCCTTACAGCAATCGGTGCCTCATTAGGCGCAGCACTCGCAGCAATCAGTGCCGGTCTCGGTATCGGTAAGATCGGTTCTTCAGCTATGGAGGCCATTGCACGTCAGCCCGAATCGGCCGGTGACATCCGTTCGAACATGATCGTTATCGCGGCTCTCGTCGAAGGTGTTGCTCTCTTCGCCGTTATCGTTGCCGTTCTCTGTCTGTTCTTGTAATTCAAGCTCAATAGCAGCACATGGAACTGTTCATGCCTGACTTTGGTCTGGTGTTCTGGATGTTCGTCGCATTCGCCATCCTCTTCGTTATCCTTTGGAAATGGGGTTGGCCGGCGATCCTTAAGGGAGTGACGAATCGGGCCGACCTTATCGACAAGGGTGTCGAGTATGCCCAGAGCGCAAAGCTCCAGCTCGACAATGCCCGCGATGAGGCGCGTCAGATTCTCGATGAAGCCCGCCGTCAGCAGGCCGACTCGCTCCGTGAGGCAGACAAGATGAAGACCCAGATCATCGAAGAGGCCCGCGGCGCCGCCCAGCAGGAGGCCCGTAAGGTCATGGACGCCGCAAAGGTGTCGATTGAGCAGGAACGCAAGCAGGCCGAAC
>CAZKXM010000144.1:0-2464 GCA_964556785.1 uncultured Bacteroides sp.
CCGACTTCAACCGCCGCAGCTTCGATATGATTCCCGGTACCGGCGATCCCTCCACTCTCTATCAGTTCAACGGCGAATACACCGTTGTTTATCAGAATGGCCCCATCATTTACATCACCGATGGAACCGACGGTCTGCGTCTGAGCTCAACCACAGCTCCCGCCTACACCTGCGGCGACGTGATCAAGGGTTTCTCAGGCACTTTCTACTGCGCCGCCCCCTTCACTCCGCAGCTCAACTGCTCAGCCGGATCGCTGACCGAACCTATCCGTCACGACAACTTCTCATGGCCCGTTGCCGAAAATGATTTCGCTATCGCAAAGGTCAACATGAGCCAGCCTTACGTACTCGAAAATGTTTATGTTGACACCTACAAGGCCGAATCTTCTGACAACTTCCGTCTGGCCCGTTTCAGCAACGGCGGCGGAGAAGTGATTCTCTACAACGCATTCTCGAATCTCTCGGTGTTCGACTACGCCGTACCCATGCCTGAACATCCTTCTTACTACAATGTCTATGGCTTCGTAGGTTCTGATTCAGGTGGCGGCGAAGGCACATCAACCTCAACCGGCATCCTCTGCTTCATCCCCACAGATTTCGTGGCAGCCGATGTTGAAGTTACCACACCTCCCACAATCTCACCCAACGGCGGAGAATACATGGAGTCGGTAAATGTTAGCATTGTTGTTCCCACCGGAACCACCGTTTACTACACCACCGACGGCTCTGCTCCCACCAAAGAATCGACCAAGTACACCGAACCTTTCACCCTCACCCGCTCAGGCAAGGTGCGCGCCGTAGCCATGGCCGACGGTAAATTCCCCTCGATCATTGTCGAGGCCGACTTCACCGTTCTCGTGAAAAGCGAGGAGCCCGTTTTCAGCCCCGTAGCCGGCACTTACTATAAAGAAGTGGAGGTTACTCTCACAGCTCCCGATCCCGATGCCTACATCTATTATACACTTGACGGCACCGAGCCCGACGCTTTCTCAAAAACGTATCTCGCACCCTTCAACATCACCGAGACAACAACCGTGAAGGCTATCGCCGTTTCGTTTGACCAGCTCCCCTCAACCGTTGTCGAGGCAACTTACGTGATCACCGACGAAATGCTCCAGACCGATGCTCCCGTATTCACCCCCGCAGCAGGCACCTACAAAAATGAGGTTGAAGTGAGCATCGCAGCCTCTGACGGCGCTCAGGTTTACTACACTCTCGACGGCACCGAGCCCGGCACCAACGCCCTGCTCTACACAGCTCCGTTCAAGCTCACCGAAACCACCCTCGTCAAGGCTATTGCCGTTGAAGAAGGCATGGTTAACAGCGAGATCGTTGAAGCTATCTACACCATCGAGAAGAACAACAGCATCACAACCATCTCAATCGACAGCCTTGACGCCAACGCCATTGTCTTTGATCTGACGGGCCGCCGTGTCAACACAGCCAACATCGTTCCCGGATTCTACATCATTGTCAGCGAAGGCGCTCCCGCCCGCGTGGCTCTGAAGTAATAGCCGGTCATATTTCCGATAAACCCTTTCCGAGGGCCGTTACGCTCAGCGTGGCGGCCCTCGTTGCATTCCGGCATACACGGGGTATAAGGCCACACATAGAGCCATATTCGCCAGCAATAACAGCCTCACGGTCCAGCCCTGCGAAACGTTTCTGTTCGCTATCACAGTCTGCGTCCCTGCGGAAGGTCTCTGTTCGCCATCACAGTCTGCGCCCCCTGAGGCAATCAATCGTGACAATCACCATAAGCGCGCCTCCTTCCCTTTCGTTCCGGCATCCAGGCCCATTCTCCGCTCCTTGCACAGCGCGACGCGTGAGAAGCATCAGGCTTTCACACCAGCCGCACCCATAAACGCAAGCAGGGACGTGCCGACGGCACGTCCCTGCTATTCTATTCGGAAAACTTAGTCCGCTGATTATTTGCCTGAGAGTTTCTCTTTCAGAGCTACAAGTGCATCGAGATCGCCAAGTGTGGTTTTCTCAACAGGGTTAGAGAGCATGGGAGTTGCCTCTTCCTGACGCTTGCCGCCCTGACGCTTGCCACCACGACGGGGAGCCTCACCGCGGGCTGCCTTAGCCTCATCTTCGAAAATGCGGCTGTGGCTGAGGATAATGCGCTTGCTGTCCTTGTTAAACTCGATCACCTTGAAGTTGAGCTTCTCGTCGAGCTTTGCCTGAGTTCCGTCTTCCTTAACAAGGTGTTTGGGAGTAGCGAAGCCTTCAACACCGTAAGGCAGAGCAACAACAGCGCCCTTCTCAACCATCTCTACGATGGTGCCTTCGTGGATCGAACCTACAGTGAACATGTTTTCAAAAGTGTCCCAGGGATTCTCCTCGAGCTGCTTGTGGCCGAGTGAGAGACGGCGGCACTCCTTGTCGATTTCGAGCACCTGAACATCGATGTTCGCACCGATCTGGGTGAACTCGCTGGGGTGCTTAACCTTCTTGGTCC
>CAZKXM010000145.1:0-2459 GCA_964556785.1 uncultured Bacteroides sp.
TCAACCGCGTCTGCTACGACATCTCCTCCAAGCCACCGGCCACAATCGAGTGGGAATAATTCTTAGGTAGTTTTTCAATCTAATCATTATACAACAGTTGTTTATGGCCAAGCATATGGCCATAAACAACTGTTGCCGTATCAATCATTTCTACTAATATCAGAATTGTACCCTATATTTGTCCCCTACACTTATTTTTTGACTATACTTGCTGAAGAATATAATCTATGGCAAAGACGAATCAATCAAAATGGCTTACAAAACAACACTAAACTTCTCATGGTGCTGTTGGTATATTTGGCTCTGAAGCGAAATTTCACGACATGACTTTGGATGCTCAATTCATTCCTAAACCCCCGTCTCATCAGTGGGAATGGCCTTCTACTCCATCTGGCAGAATCTTTTCAACAGTTGGCAGATATTCCACTCCTCCAAACCCACCCGCGCCGCCTGAGCCTGTGTTCCCGAGTTAATTCACGGTCCTCTATCCTAAAATCAGATAAACTCTTATAAAAAAATTGCGTGAAAGCAAAAATGTTGTAACTTTGTTTTCATCAGTTGTCTATCTTAACTACATGCACATTATTACCGCCAACCTTCAGAAGCTGTTCGCATTATGCAAAAAGTATAATGTTAGCAAATTATATGCTTTTGGATCTATCTTGACGTCACGATTCAATGCAGAAAGCGACATTGACATTCTTGTGAGCTTCAACTCCACGATCAACCACACTAACTATGCCGATAATTTTTTTGATCTCTATCACTCGTTGAAATCATTATTCGGCAGAGAAGTCGATCTGGTTGACGAAACATCAGTAAACAATCCCTACTTCAAGGAAGAACTTGAAGAAACAAAGCAACTCATTTATGGATAGAAAGCTACGAAAGTATCTAGCCGATATTCTGTCTTCAATTCTGGAGATTGAGTCGTTCATGGTAGACCGGCCCAAAGAATTTGATACCTTCTGCTCCGACACTCTTTTCAGAAGAGGTGTGGAAAGAAACATTGAGATCATGGGTGAAGCAATGAATCAGGTCCTTAAGATCAATCCGGTTATTCCTATCACGTCAGCTCGTAAGGTGGTTGATACACGCAATTTTGTTATTCATGCTTATGACTCATTAAAGCCTGACATTATATGGAGCATTGTAGTAAACCATATGCCACTGTTAAAAACTGAGGTAGAAAAATTATTAGATTCCTGATTTTACTCTCAGAGTAAGAATAACGCATTCAAAATCGTGCGCGTCGCCGGATCGTCGGACACGTGCACGATTGTTTTTTATGACGGGGGATGGCGGTATAGAGAATTTGGCTATCTTTGCAGATTTATCAAATTTTGAACACGCAATGAAAGTCTATGAACGCCTGGCACAGCAGAATCAGCTGAGAGCCGCGCAACTGGTGGAGGAGCTCGAACTGATCACAATGTGGGAGCAACGTGGCGACCGCGCCAACATTGTCGGATCACTGGCAATGAATCTGCTCGTGAAACACCTTGACATTGACATCCATGCCTACTCCGAGGGGCTGACCGAAGAATCGAGTTTCGCCGCCATCGCCCCTCTGGCTAAAAATCCGGGAGTGAAAGAGATAAGATGTATCAACGGGCTGCACACCGACGAGCGGTGCGTTGCATGGCACCTGACATATGAGGACACCGACAGCCGTCTGTGGCAAATCGACATTATCCACATTGACAGTGGAAGCCGATACGACGGATATTTTGAGCTTATGGCCCGGAAGATTGCCGGTGTCCTCACGCCGGAGCAACGCGACACGATAATGCGCCTGAAATTCGAGACCCCGGCCGACGAAACGATTCACGGCGTTGACTATTATCGTGCCGTGATCGAACACAACGTGTCGACACTCCCGGAACTGCGCCGGTGGATTGCCTCACGCCCCGACAACGAGGCCACCTACTGGATGCCGGAGTGACCCAGGCTGCGTACACGAAAATTTTTCACAGCATGAATGGCGCAACGTTTGGAAGTTAAGGAAATAATGATTACCTTTGCCGCGTTTTTAACAACCAATTTTATTCACCACAATGAATCACTACGAAACCGTTTTCATTTTAACTCCCGTTTTGTCTGATGCTCAGATGAAGGAAGCGGTAGAAAAGTTTGAGAAGGTGCTCACCGACAACGGTGCCACCATCGTCAACAAGGAAGAGTGGGGTCTGCGCAAGCTTGCCTATCCCATTCAGAAGAAATCGACAGGCTTCTATGCCCTGATTGAGTTTGACGCTCCTACCGACATCGTCAAGAAGCTCGAAACCGCTTATCGCCGCGATGAGCGTGTGATCCGCTTCCTGACATTCCGTCTCGACAAGTATGCCGCTGAGTATGCCGCAAAACGCCGCAGCCTCCGCGCAGGTAAAGCAGAGACCAAAACCGAAGTTAAAGAAGAAGTAAAGGAGAACTAAATCATGGCACAGCAATCAGAAATC
>CAZKXM010000146.1:0-2235 GCA_964556785.1 uncultured Bacteroides sp.
GCCCGCAACGCCGTGCGCAATCTCCGCAAAATGACCGTTAAGGCCGAGGCCGAAGCAGCCTACGTTAAGATCGAGGCTATGCTGGACCGTCTCGCTTCCAAGAAGGCCATTTCCAAGAACAAGGCTGCTAACCTCAAGAGCAAGCTCGCCCACCACATCGCTAAGCTCGCTGCCTGATAGGTATTCCTTTTCTTGAAATAGAGAAAGGGCCCATTCGTCTATCGGTTAGGACGCAAGATTTTCATTCTTGAAAGAGGAGTTCGATTCTCCTATGGGCTACAAGGCTGTTTCTCAAATCGAGAGACAGCCTTTCGTGTATAGCCACCCTCCGTCTTGCACCCTAAAAAAAGAGTGACACACCCACTCAACTCTTTTGGCGCTCAGCTGTTAATTCATTAGCGAATGTTTGTTAAAGCGCGAAAAATTCCTAATTTTGCAACGCATTCGCGTAAAAAATCACCACAGTTTTTCATCACGATCCCGTGAAGGGACCCGCCCTGACTGTGACAATCATCACTAACGAATTTCCAATTTTTCAATAGTCAACTGACAATTCTATGAGTAAAGAGAAAAAATTCCTGACCTGCGACGGTAATCAGGCGGCGGCACACATTTCCTACATGTTTACGGAAGTGGCCGCAATCTATCCTATCACCCCGTCGTCGACAATGGCCGAGTATGTCGACGAGTGGGCTGCGGCAGGTCGAAAAAATATTTTTGGCGAGACAGTGCTGGTTCAGGAAATGCAGAGCGAGGGTGGTGCCGCAGGTGCCGTCCACGGTTCGCTGCAGGCCGGTGCGCTCACCACCACCTACACCGCCTCGCAGGGCTTGCTGCTGATGATCCCCAACATGTATAAGATCGCCGGCGAGATGCTCCCGAGCGTGTTTCATGTGTCGGCGCGAACCATCGCCAACCATGCCCTGTCGATCTTCGGCGATCACTCCGACATCTACGCCTGCCGCCAGACAGGCTTCGCCATGCTCGCCGAAGGATCGGTGCAGGAGGTGATGGATCTGGCCGGTGTGGCTCACCTGTCAACCTTCACCGCCCGGATTCCTTTTATCAATTTCTTTGACGGTTTCCGCACCAGCCATGAGATCCAGAAGATCGAGATGATCGAGCAGGAAGACCTCGAGCCGCTCGTTGACTACGATGCTATCGCCCGCTTCCGTCGCCGCGCCCTGTCGCCCGACGCCCCTGTTGCCCGCGGCATGGCCGAGAATCCCGACGGGTTCTTCCAGCACAGCGAGGCCACAAACAGCGCCTACGAAGCCGTTCCTGAAATTGTGGAGCGCTACATGGGCGAGATCTCGCGGATCACAGGGCGCGAATATCACCTGTTTAACTATTACGGCCATCCCGAGGCCGAGCGCGTGGTGATCGCCATGGGCTCAGTGACTCAGGCCGCTCAGGAGGCTATTGACCATCTGATGAAGGATGGCCAGAAAGTGGGCCTCGTTTCAGTTCACCTTTACCGCCCCTTCTCGGCCAAACACCTGCTCAAGGCAATTCCCTCTACCGTGAAACGCATTTCCGTGCTTGACCGCACCAAGGAGCCCGGCGCCCCCGGCGAGCCCCTCTATCTCGACGTTGTGGAGGCCTACAACGGTGTCAAGGACGCTCCGGTGATTGTTGCCGGCCGCTATGGCCTTGCGTCGAAAGACACCACCCCCGTGCAGGTGATTTCGGTGTTCGACAATCTCGCCCTGCCCGAGCCCAAAAACCATTTTACAATCGGTATTGTCGACGATGTTACCTTCCGCTCGCTGCCCGTGCTTCCCGAAATGGCTCTTGGCGGCGAAAACATCTTCGAGGCCAAATTCTATGGCCTGGGAGCCGACGGCACCGTGGGCGCCAACAAGAACTCGATCAAGATTATCGGTGAGAACACCGACAAATACTGTCAGGCCTACTTTGCCTACGACTCCAAGAAGTCGGGCGGTTTCACCTGCTCGCACCTGCGCTTCGGCGACGAACCTATCCGGTCGACATATCTGGTCAACACCCCCAACTTCGTCGCCTGTCACGTTCAGGCCTATCTGCATCTCTACGATGTGACCCGCGGCCTGCGCAAAAACGGCACATTCCTCCTCAACACTATCTGGGACGGCGACGAACTCGCGGCTAATCTTCCCGCCAAGGTCAAGAAATACTTTGCCGACAACAATATCACCGTCTACTACATCAACGCAACCCGCATAGCTCAGGAGATCGGTCTGGGCAACCGCACCA
>CAZKXM010000147.1:0-2163 GCA_964556785.1 uncultured Bacteroides sp.
GCGCCGCCCGAGTCGTTGAGGCCGATAACGGGAGCTCCCATCTTCATTGCCATGTCCATGATCTTGCAGATCTTCTGGGCCATGGTTTCAGAAAGCGATCCGCCGAACACGGTGAAGTCCTGGGCGAATACGTAAACAAGGCGGCCTTCGATTGTGCCGTAACCGGTCACAACGCCGTCGCCGAGCATGCTCTTCTTCTCCTGACCGAAGTTGTGGCAACGGTGGCGTACGAACATGTCGATTTCTTCGAACGAACCTTCGTCGAGGAGCTGGGCGATACGCTCGCGGGCGGTGTATTTGCCTCTTTCATGCTGCTTCTGGATAGCTTTTTCGCCACCACCGAGGCGTGCCTCGGCGCGGAGGGCGATAAGCTCCTGAATTTTATCGAGTTGCTTACTCATTGGTAATTCTTTTGTTGTTAATTGCGCTTGAATGTGTGTGTGAATGAATGGAGAGGGGGCGTGTTATTTCTGCTTGGGATCCTCGCAGAGCTCAACGAGAGTACCTACGGTTGACTTCGGATGGAGGAAAGCGATGTTAAGGCCCTCGGCACCGCGACGGGGTGCCTTGTCGATCAGAGCACAGCCCTTTTCAGAAACCTCGGCGAGAGCATTGGCAACGCCGTCGGCCACTGCGAACGCAACGTGCTGGATGCCGCCACGGCCGCCGTTCTTTTCAATAAACTTGCAGATAGCGCTCTCGGGGGCAGTGCCTTCGAGAAGCTCGATCTTGGTCTGACCAACGCGGAAGAATGCTGTTCGCACTTTCTGGTCGGCTACTTCTTCGATAGCAAAGCACTTAAGGCCAAGCATGTTTTCATAAAAGGGAATTGCCTCGTCAAGGCTGGGCACGGCGATGCCGATGTGCTCAATGTGAGTGATGTCCATAACTTAGTGGTTAATGGTATTATTTATGGGTTAAATGATTGTTAATCTGTCTGTAAAAGCGGTCGTTACGCTTTTCGGCGCAAAATTAGCAATTTTTGCGAACTCACGCAATAAAATGCAAAAAAGGTTGCCTCCAAAATTTTTCACTGAGGCGTGTCGGGAAAAAGGACCCGGCCTGACACCGGAAGCTGTTGCGCCTCCGCTGTCGGGCCGGGAGAATTATCGGTATTTATGATCGGGTGAGCCGGCTATCAGAGCGGACCGTCGGTGAGGTCCATCTCATCGAACGCCTCGGCGTCAAACTCGTCTTCATTGAAGTCGGTCGATCCGTAGAAATCGTTGTCGAGATCGAAGCCGGCTGCTGTCTTTGCGGCTTTGGCATCGATCTTGGCATCGAATTCATCGAGGTCAACCGTCTCGGCCGGAGCCTCGCCCTCGCTGAGCGTGCACACGGGGGCATCGAGATAGCGGCCCGGCTCGGTTGAGCGCAGCTCCATGAAAAACGACCGGTCGGTCAGATAATCGAACGTGAAGATAAGCCGCTGGCCTTCATCTTCAACAAAGTCGCTGATCACCGACTCGTCCATCAGGTAGACTTCCTGATCAGAGTCGGAGCCCATATCCTCCTGCGTGATTTCCTTACCCTTCTCCCATCCGTCCTCGCAAATGAAGAACGATGTCATTCCGGTTTCGGAATAACCTGCGGCATCGAGCACAGCCTTGCGGAGGTCGATAAACTTCGAGTCGGCATCGATCTGGATCTCGCGCATGAAATCGTCAGACTCATCAGAAACAATTCGGAATGTGTAGATCATTGAATGTAGGTGGATTGGAGGAAAAATACGGTTAATGCAGTGAGGATAGCTGACTGATCACTTGAAAGCCGACCAGTCAACGTTGCGCATGTCGCCCGAGCGGGTAAACTCGTTGTGGAACTCAAGCGCGGCATCGAGACGATGGGGTGTCTGGCCGCCCTTTCCGAGTTTCAGATAGTCGCGCAGCAGGTCGCGGAACATGGGGTGTGCGGCGTTCTCGATAATCTCGTGGGCGCGCTGCAGGGGATCCTTGCCGCGCAGATCGGCCACACCCTGATCGGTAATGAGGATGTCGACAGAGTGTTCTGAGTGGTCGAGGTGCGACACCATCGGGACGATGTTGGAGATCTGTCCGCCCTTGGTGATCGAGGGGCATGAGAAGATCGAGATATATGCGTTGCGGGTAAAGTCGCCCGAGCCGCCGATACCGTTCATCATCTTGGTGCCGAGCACATGGGTGG
>CAZKXM010000148.1:0-2159 GCA_964556785.1 uncultured Bacteroides sp.
TTACCCCCAAAATCACTGAAAAATATCCCGAAAACCGCGAGAACCCGCCGGTGGCTCCCCGCTTCCGTGCCATCCTTGAGCTCAAGTATGACGCAGATGGCAATCACAAGTGTATTGCCTGCGGCAGTTGTGAGCGTGCGTGTCCCAACGGAACCATCAGCCTCACCACGGAGATGGTCGACACCTGGAAGGGCACCAAGAAAAAACGCCTCGTGGACTATCGTTACGATCTGGGCAGCTGCACTTTCTGCCAGCTCTGCGTGACAAACTGCCCCACCTCGGCAATTGACTTCAGCAACGACTTCGAGCAGGCTGTATTCACCCGCGAAAAACTCGTCAAGAAGCTCAACTATCTCCCCGAAAAGCCCGAACCCGAACCCACACCCGAGGAACGGGCCAAGTTTGAGGCCGAGAAAGCCGCCAAGATCGAGGCTGCCAAGAAAGCCGCTGCCGCTAAGGCTGCAGCCGCCAAAGCAGCCGCGGCCGACAAGCCCGAGGCTCCTGAAGCGAAATAACATCAAACCGTTCACTCCACCCACCGCTCATATCACACAGTAACTTTTTGCAAATGGAATCTGTAGGAAGTATCATAGCTTATTGGATTATCGTTCTGTCGATAGTCGTATTCTCGGTGATGACAGTCACCACCCGCAAGATTCTCCGTGCGGCCACCTATCTTCTGTTTACGCTTTTTGCCACTGCGGCCCTTTATTTCAAGCTCGACTATGAGTTTCTCGGCACAGTGCAGATAGCTGTCTATGCCGGAGGTATCGTGGTGCTCTTCGTGTTCTCGATTCTTCTGACAACACGCCCCGGCGACAATTCGCGAAACCTGGCTGCGAAAAAGAAGACTCTCGGACTCATCGGTGCCTTGCTCGGACTGGTTGTGACCGGCTACGCTTTCGTGAGCCGCTGCGCTAACCTGACCACAGTTCTGCCCGAAATGGAGAACCCTGACATGAAGGAGATCGGCACAACCCTGATGGGCACCGGCGCCGACCAGTATCTTCTTCCTTTCGAGGCAATCAGTGTGCTTCTGCTCGCATGTATAATCGGCGGCGTCGTTGTCGCCCGCAAACGATAAATCAGACACCGTCATGGGTAACACAATGATATGGTACGTAGTCCCCAGCCTGATAATGTTCTGCTGCGGACTCTACGGGTTCATAACCCGCAAAAACATGATCGCCATGCTCATCTCGCTCGAGTTGATGCTGAACGCGGTCGACATCAACTTTGTAGTCTTCAACCGATTCCTGTTTCCCGGATCAATGGAGGGCATGATGTTCACACTGTTCGCAATCGGTATTGCCGCTGCCGAGACAGCCCTGGCGATCGCGATCATCATCAACATCTATCGCGCCGCCACCAATATCGATGCTGAAGACATCACCGAAATGAAATACTAATCGACATGGCTATCACATTACCTTTGCTTATTCTGGTCATCCCCCTGGCGATGTTCCTCTTGCTGGGCCTGTGCGGCTCAAAGATGAGCCCTCGTCTGGCGGGTGCGCTCGGCACCCTCGGTATGGGCGCCGTGCTGGTGCTGAGCTACACAACAGCTTTCACCTACTATTTCAGCGGTAACCCCCTGTTTGTCGACGGCACTGACCGTCTGGCCTACACAGTGTTCAATGTAACCTGGCTTGAATTCACCCAGAATCTCGTCATCAAGCTCGGATTCTATCTCGACCCGATCTCGGCGATGATGCTCATCGTGATCCCGACGGTGTCGTTTCTGGTTCACCTTTATTCGCTCGGCTATATGCATGGCGAAAGAGGTTTCCAGCGTTACTATGCTTTCCTGTCGCTGTTCAGCTTCTCGATGCTCGGACTGGTTGTGGCAACCAACATTTTCCAGATGTATATCTTCTGGGAGCTTGTGGGTGTGTCGTCCTACCTCCTGATCGGTTTCTACTACACTCGTCCGGCGGCAGTGTCGGCTTCAAAGAAAGCGTTTATCGTGACCCGCTTCGCCGACCTCGGCTTCCTGATCGGTATCCTCGTCCTGTCGTTCTACACACAGACCTTCGACTTCCAGGCGCTCACTTCTGATCCCGCCGCTATGGCGCAGGATTTCGGCGGCGCAACCTTCATGGGAGCCTCGGTGCTGACATGGGCGCTGGTGCTTATCTTCACCGGCGGTATGGGTAAGT
>CAZKXM010000149.1:0-1659 GCA_964556785.1 uncultured Bacteroides sp.
GAGCTGATCCTCAAGGAAAACTGCATGACCATGGACCGCAAGGAATTTGACAAGGAAATGGACGCACAGAAGGCACGCGCCCGCAATGCAGCAGCCGTTGAGACCGACGACTGGGTTGTTGTCAACGAAGGCGAACCCGAATTCGTTGGTTACGACACCGATCATACCGACACCACCATCCTGCGCTACCGCAAGGTCAAGCAGAAAAAAGGCGAGTTCTATCAGGTGGTCCTCGCCCAGACACCCTTCTACGCCGAAATGGGCGGACAGGTTGGCGACCGCGGCACCCTCACCGCCCCCGATGGCTCGGTAACAGAGATTTACGACACCAAGCGCGAAAACGGCATGGCTGTGCATCTGGTCAAGGAAATGCCGGCCGATCCCACCGCCACGTTTGCCGCACAGATCGACACCGAGGCGCGCAAGGCAACCTCAGCCAACCACACAGCAACCCACCTGCTCCATCATGCGCTCCGTCAGGTGCTCGGCACCCACGTCGAGCAGAAAGGATCGTTCGTTAGCCCCGACGTGCTCCGCTTTGACTTCAGCCATTTCCAGAAGCTCACACCCGAAGAGATCAGTGCCGTCGAGCATCTTGCCAACAAGGCCGTCCGCGCGGCAACCCCTCGCGGTGAGGCCCGCAACGTGCCTATCGCCAAAGCGATGGATATGGGCGCCATGGCGCTGTTCGGCGAGAAGTATGGCGACGAAGTCCGCGTGATCTCTTACGGCGATTCAGTGGAGCTTTGCGGTGGCACCCACGTTGACAACACCGGCAATATCGGAATGATCAAGATAGTCAGCGAAAGCAGCATTGCCGCCGGAATCCGCCGCATCGAGGCCATCACCGGCGAACGTGTCGAAAAAGCCATCGACGACCTCACCGGGGTGATGCGCGAAATCGGCGCCATCTTCAACAATGCCCCCGACGTTGTAGCAGCCGTGCGCCGCGCCGTCGACGACAATACCTCGCTCCGCAAGGAGGTCGACGAATACTTCCAGGAGCGCGTGCGCACCCTTTCGGCAAAGCTGCTCGAAAGCGCCCGCACAATCAACGGCATCAAGGTTGTTGAGCTCAGCGGAGTGCGCATGCCCGAGATGGTGAAGAACGTTGCCTTTGCAGTGCGCGCCGCCTCACCCACTAACACCGCATTCATCGCCGCCACATCCGACATGAACGGCAAACCGCTGCTCACCGTCATGCTCACCGACGACGTCGTGGCTGCCGGAAGCAATGCCTCGCAGATTGTACGCGAAGCCGCCAAGTCAATCAAAGGCGGCGGCGGCGGTCAACCCGGATTCGCCCAGGCCGGCGGAAAAGATAGCGACGGACTCTCAGCCGCCCGCGAAGCCCTCCTCGCCGCCCTCTCCTAACCAACCCTGACAGCCAGAATCGACTATTGTATGAATCCCACGAAGGGGGATTCATACAATAGTCGTGGGTGCGTGACACATCCCCCTTCGTGGGATTCATACAAATAGCCGCAGGTGCGCGACATATCCCCGGAGGGGATGCATAGAATAGCCGCAGGGTGCCCGACACATCCCCGGAGGGGATGAATAGAATAGCCGCGGGGTTGCGTGACACATCCCCGGAGGCGATGCATAGAATAGCCGCGGGGTTGCGTGACACATCCCCGGAGGCGATGCATAGAATAG
>CAZKXM010000150.1:0-1610 GCA_964556785.1 uncultured Bacteroides sp.
CCGACGGTCAGATCTTCCTCGAAACCGCCCTCTTCAACCGCGGTATCCGTCCCGCCATCAACGTGGGTATCTCGGTGTCGCGTGTGGGTGGTAACGCTCAGATCAAGTCGATGAAGAAGGTGGCAGGTACACTGAAAATCGACCAGGCACAGTTCCGCGAGCTCGAATCGTTCACCAAGTTTGGCGGCGATATCGACCCTGTGACTGCGCGCGTGATCGACAAGGGCCGCAAGAACGAGTCGCTCCTTATTCAGCCTCAGTATCATCCCATGGCGGTTGAAGATGAGGTGGCAGTGATTTTCTGCGGAACCAAAGGCCTTCTAGAGAAGGTGCCTCAGGACAAGGTGGCCGAGTTCGAACACCTGTTCCTCCAGCTTCTCCACGCGAAATATCAGAAAGATGTGCTTGACGTGATCAAGAACGGCCAGATCACCGACGATGCTGCCGACAAGCTCACTAAGGCTGCCGCCGAGATCGCCGCACGCTATAACTGATCACTCATCATATCCCGTTATTCCGTAATAACACATCAACCCAACTCCACTACCGACAGCTTAGATGGCAACACTCCGTGAACTAAAAGGCCGAATAGGCTCCGTTGCTTCCTCCGAGAAGATCACCGGCGCCATGAAGATGATATCTTCAGCCAAGATGCACAAGGCAGAAGGAGCGCTCAAGCGACTTCTTCCTTATCGCAACTTGATTGAGGGAATTATCGGCAATCTGCTCGACTCTGATGCCCAATTCACATCACCATTGACGGAGGCTCGCGATGTTCAGCGCCTCACACTGGTGGTTCTCGGCAGCGACGACGGCCTTTGCGGTGCCTATAATGCCAACATCTTCAAAGAGATGGTGCGTCGCATAGCCGAATTGCGCAGTTCTCTCGGGCCGGCCCTGAAAGTGACTGTTATGCCCGTAGGAGCAAAGATTGCAAAGGCTGTGGGCAAGATGCGCATGGATGGAGTGGATGTCAAGGCGGTGCCGGTCAACTCCAAGAGCGCCGGCAATGATGTGCGCGATTTTCTCGACAGCCTCCGTGCCGACTATGAGAATGGCGCGACCGATCGCATCGACGTGCTCTACATGCACTTCTACAGCGTGAGCCGTCAGCGCCCCGTGTGCGAGCAGATCATGCCTGTGGTGGCCGAGACTTTCTCGGCTAACGGAGTGAAGAACTCCTCGCGCCCCTGCCTGTTCGAACCTTCGGCTGCCGACATCTTCGTATCGGTCATTCCGATGTTCCTTCTGGCGGTGATGCAGGAAGTGTTTACGGAAAACCGTGCTTCGGAGCAGGCAGCGCGTGTAATGGCCATGCAGAGCGCCAACGACAATGCCAAGAAGCTCCTCGAGCAGCTGCAGCTTGAGTTCAACAAACTGCGCCAGCAGAGTATCACAACCGAACTGCTCGACATTGTGGGCGGTCAGATTAGATAATAAAATCAGAATCACAATATTCAGAAAACTATGGGTAGTGTCAAAGATTATTTTTCATCATTGGGACGTGGCATCTATAGCCTGATTCAGGGCATGGAGGTTACAGGTAAGGAATTCTTTACCCCCAAAATCACTGAAAAATATCCCGAAAACCGCGAGAACCCGCCGGTGGC
>CAZKXM010000151.1:0-1537 GCA_964556785.1 uncultured Bacteroides sp.
GCTAACTCGATCCTCGTGAAGGTTAACCAGATCGGTTCTCTCACCGAAACCCTGCGTGCGGTTGAGCTCGCACAGCGTAACAACTACACCGCTGTGATTTCGCACCGTTCGGGCGAAACCGAAGATGCTACAATCGCCGACATCGCCGTTGCCACAAACGCTGGCCAGATCAAGACCGGTTCGGCATCGCGTTCCGACCGTATGGCAAAATACAACCAGCTTCTCCGCATCGAGCAGGAGCTCGGTTCGGCTGCACGCTACGGCTATGGCAAAAAGACCAAGCGCCCCAATGCTTGATCGGTTGATATAAACTGACTCACGATATTTCCGGCCGCAAGCCCTTACTCGAAGGGACCTTGCGGCCGGATTCATTTTATTGTGGCGGATCAGGTGATCAGTTTCGCAGGCGGAACACACGGATTCCCGTCATGGAGCGGTGGCGCTTGAGGTAGGTTGTCAGCGGGAGCGGATCGACCAGTATCTTTCCTGCCGCCGACGATGCATGGAGCATGTGAGGAGTGCCGTCAACGATCGTGATGAACCCCAGATGCGTAACGTCGAGCCCGGGAGTCTTTGTGGTCAGAGCCACCACATCGCCCTCCCTGAGTGATGCAAGGGTGGCCTTGGAGATGGCTTCGGTCTTAACCATAGGGTAGCGATGTGACCGGTAGCCCATCTCTGCGCTCTTGAGGGCCTCGAGCGTGGCGGAGTCGGAAAGTGGCGGGTAAAGGTCGGCGTGTGAGCTCATGAAGTCGAGAGTCTTGACCGCGTGCGAAGCACCCGGGAGCTCGCCCGTGATTTCAATCAGGTTTCCGCGTTGGGAGTTATCAATCGCCCAATCGCTGATATAGTGAAGTCGCGAAGCGTAGCCGTCGAGATGGCCCTGACGGTAGCGCATGTTTTCGAGATTGTAGATAAAATCGTGCCATGAGGTTCGGTTTTCTCCAGCCGTTTTTGCCAGAGCGAGCACGTTGTCGACAAATGTGGTGCAGTCCATGGCGCCAAGTTGCACCGTCAGCATCTCCGGCTCGCCCTCAAGCGTGCCCCCTTTGTAAGGCACGTTGATAAACCGGCGGGCAATTGCGCCCACACACGCCTGCGCCGTTCGCGGGCCCTCGGCGCAGATCTCGTCAAGAATATTTGAGATGAGAGTGGTGTCGGTGGCTTCGTCGGCCCATCTCACCATTCCAGGGCCTGCAGCCGCGGCATCATTGGCAGGCGCGCACAGCAGCATGATGGCAGTTGCCAGAAGCCTCAGAGTGCGTCGGCAGAAAGAATATGAAAAGAATCGCGGTTTTTCCATACCCCGAAGTTACGTATAATTCCCCTGCCTTACAAATCACGGTTGGTTGAGCCGGAAAGATTCCGGCTGATTTTGCGGGAACAAGTAGCATGGTGTGAAATTCCGCGGTTTTTGGACCGAAAATGGAGCGAAAATGCCTTTTGTTCGTTAATGGGTGTTAAAAAGTGGGGGATTTGATGAAATAAAAGCAAAAAGATTTGGTGGGATGGCCGGGATGGTGTAATTTTGTACCCG